>CAJAHC010000031.1 GCA_903939355.1 uncultured Methylococcaceae bacterium
AATTATACTGTACCAGGACGAGTGATCAACTCTAAGGTTAGAGTTAATAAAATTGCTGATTGTTCGGTGAAAAGTACAAAAAAAGGCTTGGTTAATGACAGTTTAGGCGAGCTAGAGCACTATCGAGCCAAGTTAATGCTCAGTATTGTCCATAGTGAATTGTTGGTGTTATTAATTGATGCCGGTTTTAGTGGTGATGACGAGGCACTTAGTTCTAATGAGTTAGATTTAGCAGCAGATTTAAGTCAATTATTACTGTGGTATTTTTATCCGTTTTTATTAAGCGCAGATAGTACCGAGCACGAACAAGACTTTGCGGTCATGGCCGCTTTGTATCAAGAACATGAAGATCGCTGTTATTTATTAGTCAGAAGTATCTTAAGTAAATTACAACAGTTTTTATTGGCGATAAGTTAATGGCCGATAATCAAGCCCATCTGTATTTAGTGGCTTATGATATTGCTAACCCCAAACGTTTGGCGCGTGTGCATAGTGTGTTAAAAAAGCAGGGTTTGCCCTTGCAGTATTCTGTCTTTACGGTGGTGATTAAACGTAAAGCCTTGCTGCGCTTGATGTCGGTGTTGGTGGGCTTGATACATCCTGGGCAAGACGATATCCGTTGTTATCGTTTACCCAGCACGACAGATATGCAGACTTTGGGGAAACAACTGTTTCCTAAGGATGTGCTGTTGTTTACTAATGGCATTAATTGCTTATTGAGTGGTTGAAGTATGTAATGAATGTTTTATTGTGGGAGCGGATTTAGTTCGTAGGTCGGGCACAGGTTTTTCGTGCCAGGCCTATATCATTCGTACTAACTGTCGGCCAACGATAAAACTGTTACCCGATCTACGTTAATTTATTGAATTTATTGCCGATATTTACGTTAGTTGTTAGAGTGGTAAAACAAAAATAAGGAATAGCATTAGTGTCATTGATTTTACAGCCGATTATCGCTATCAAAACCTACCGATTTTATTTTAAAACGGAAAGTGCCGCACGCTTACCCATTTTCGCAGGTTCTGCGTGGCGTGGGGCATTGGGGCATGCTTTAAAAAAGACGGTCTGTGTGGTGCGTAATCAACCTTGCCAGCAGTGTTTGTTAAAAAATGCTTGTGCTTATAGTATCGTTTTTGAAACACCACCGCCAAGCAACACCGAAAAAATGCGTAACTACACCGCAGCACCTCATCCTTTTGTGCTGCATTTTCCGCTGACTGCCAGTCAGTCTGAAACCGATTATCAGTTTGATGTGATTTTGTTTGGGCATGGCCAGCGCTATTTACCTTATCTTGTTCATGCTTTAAAAACAGCAGGACAGCTGGGCATCGGCGGCCATAGGCAAGTGTTTGATTTAGTCAAAGTGGATGACATTAATCAACACGGGAAGGCGCAAGTGTTGTATGAGCAAGAACAACTTAACCCGCAACTACCCGCCGAAGCTATCGAATTACCGTCCATACCACAGCACCTTAAGCTAAGCTTTCATACGCCTTTGCGCCTTAGCCAAGCGAATAAGAACATCAGGGCGGCTGATTTTAATTTTGGGGTGTTTTTTAATACTTTATTAAGACGGCAGTCTATGATCAGTTATTTTCATAGCGATATCCCGTTAGAGATCGATTTTGCGGCCTTAACCACCAAAGCTAGAACAGTGCAATTGAGTGCAGCACAGTTGGATTGGTTTGATTGGACGCGTTATTCGTCAAGGCAAGAAACCGAAATAAGCATGGGCGGTTTAGTGGGCACGGTTGAATTAGCTGGACATGATTTAGCCGAATTTTGGCCTTATTTATGGTTAGGGCAATGGACGCATGTCGGTAAAGGCACCAGTATGGGCATGGGTGCTTATACGATTGAAAGCTTAGCGGTTTCTGCATGACGGTAAAGTCCATTTTGTTAGCTGTCACCGGCTTAACGCCACAAGTGCTAACAGAAACTTTATATGCTTTGCATCAGCAAGGCCAAGTCATGCCTATCCAAATCCATATTTTAACCACGGCGGAAGGTTATGAACGCGCACGTTTGACCTTAATCAACGACGGCTGGTTGCCACGTTTTTATGAAGATTATGCGCTAGCGATGCCTGAGTTTACCGAGCAGCATATTCATATTTTGCGGCAGGCGAATGGCGAGTCTTTAGTGGATATTCGTACCCAAACCGATAATCAAGCTATGGCCGATGCCATTACCGAATGGATTAGGTGCTTAACCGCTGATCCTGAAACAGCGCTGCATGTATCTATCGCCGGTGGTCGTAAAACTATGGGTTTTTATGCCGGTTATGCTTTGTCGTTGTATGGCCGTATGCAAGATTGTTTAAGTCATGTGTTGGTATCGGCTGAGTATGAATCACATCCTGAGTTTTATTATCCTACGCCATATTCGCAAGTTATTTATGGCAATGATCGAACTCGTAAACCTTTAGACACCCAAAATGCGCAAGTGATGATTGCGGATATTCCTTTTGTGCGTTTGCGTCATGGTTTAGATGAGGCTTTATTACAAGGCCAAAGTAGTTTTAGCCAAACTGTTTCCAAAGCCCAGCTAGCCTTAGGCCCCGCGCAGTTAAGCATTGATTTAAAACAGTGTTGTGTGACAGCGCATGATACCGTTATTAAATTAACACCCGCCGATCTTGCTTTTTATAGTTGGTTAATTAAACGCCAACTAGCTAAGCAAGTGTTACTCACCTGCCCTAATGAGGGCGCACCAGAATTAGAGTATGCCGAGCAGTATTTAGTTGAGTACGGCTTTATTAAAGGTGAGCTAGGCGCGACCGATAGAACCTTAAACGCTTTGCAAGTCGGTATGAGCAAAGCTTTTTTTGAACAACGGAAATCCAGAATTAATAACAAATTACAGCAAACCCTAGCACAAGCCAGTAGCTCTTATTTGATTAGTGCGGTGGGTAAAAGGCCGCTGACAAGGTATCAAATAAGTTTGAAAACAGAACAGATTGACTATTTATAGGAACCCAACAGCATGGCTATTTCCCTCTTACTTGAACAATCCAGTCGTATCGCCTTAGCCGCTTTTTTACATGATTTAGGTAAGTTTGCTGAACGGGCAAAGATACCTGTCAATCAACAAGTGCTTGATGATAATAAACAGCTTTATTGTCCGCATCGTAAGAAATTTACTGATGACCGAGGTTGGTTTAGTCATGTTCATGCCGCTTATACGGGTTTGGCGATGGATGTGATTGAAGGCTATCTGCCTGACTTAACTGGTACTGATTTTGCACCTTTCGGCTCATGGAAAACCAAAGAGGCCGATGATTCTTTTATAAATGCTGCCGCTATGCATCATAAGCCGGATACTTTTTTGCAATGGGTGATTGCCACAGCGGATCGCGTGTCATCCGGTTTTGATCGTGAAGAGTTTGAGCAATACAACGAAGCAGAAGAGGGCACAGCTACGGGTAAAAATCATTACACCGCTAGGCAATTGCCTTTGTTTGAGCAGATTCGTTTGGATAGCAAGGCAGACCAAGATTATGCCTATCGTTATGCCTTAAAACCCTTATCCCCTAATAGCATTTTTCCCGTTAAAGCTAGTGCTTGTGAAGGCAATGACGATAAAGCCGCGCAAAAAGAGTATCACGATTTATGGCTAGGTTTTGTTGATGCCTTAAAGTTAATGCCTCCGTCGCATCGTAATAATTGGTCTTTATGGTTGGATCATTTTGAAACTTTGTGGGGCGTTTATACCCAAGCGATTCCTTCGGCAACGGCGTTTAATATTCGCCCTGATGTTTCTTTATACGATCATTCGCGCGTTGCCGCTGCGATGGCAACGGCCTTGTGGCGTTATCATCATGAACGTAAAGAAACCGATGCAGTTACGGCTAAAGAACTTAAAGCCCAAGAAAAGAGCTGGGAAGATAAAAAGTTCTTATTGGTACAAGGTGATTTCTTTGGTATTCAGGATTTCATCTTTGCCAGTGGTGGTGAAACCAATAAACGTGCCGCTAAGCTGTTACGAGGTCGATCTTTTTATGTGTCTTTATTAAGTGAATGCGCGGCTTTAAAAGTACTCGATGTTTTAGATTTACCCTCTACCAGTCAGGTCATTAATGCCGCTGGTAAGTTTATGATTGTGGCACCTAATACCACAGAAACGCTTAAGAAATTATTAGATGTACAGCACGAGTTGGATCAATGGTTTTTAAAGCAGAGTTGGGGACAGGCTGGAGTTGGTTTAGCTTGGACAGCTGCTTCTTGTAATGATTTTCGACGTGGAAAAGCGGGTCGTAAAGACAGTCCTTATAAAGCCTTGATAAAAAAATTGTTTGAGCAGTTGGAAGTCATTAAAAACCAACGCTTGAATTTGTGTGCAGCAACGACGCCGATTATTTTTAATGAGTTCTTGGATAGCTTTGATAATGATAAGGGGGTTTGTAAGATTGATGGTAAGTCACCTGCCACGATATTACACGATAATGAAATATGGATAAGTGAACTTGCTAATGATCAAATTAAAATAGGGACTTGGTTAGCAAATGCAGATAGGGAGCGGATATTCATAACCCGTGATTCTTTAGGGATGGGTACAGCTTTAAAATTGACTGTTTTTGATTACCACATCAGTTTTGCAAAATCAGAAGAGAAACAAGGCAAATTTGGTGAACAGGCTAAAAACGGTAACTTACTTAGAGCTTGGGATTTTTCTTTGCCTAAATCAGCTGATGCTGCTTTATGGAACGGCTATGCCCGACGTAATATTAACGCTTATGTGCCTTTTGCCACGCCGCATGATTTGTTAGAAGAGCAATGGGATAAATATGTCGGCATTGATGAAAAGCTGGAAGAAGAGCAAGCTAAAACGCTTAATCATTTAGCTTGTGGTGATCGAATTCAAAATGAATTTGAAAAATGGCAAGGTATTAGTGCGTTATCATCACTTAAAGGTGATGTTGATAATCTGGGAATGATCTTTCAATCGGGCCTAGGTGAGGATGTTAGTTTTAGTAAAACAGCGGCTTTGTCACGACAGGTTAATGCCTTTTTTACCGTCTATTTGCCGTGGTTGTGTAAAACAGAATATCAAAACACCTACACAGTATTTGCCGGTGGCGATGATTTCTTTTTAATGGGGCCTTGGTTATCGCAAATTAAATTGGCTCGTCAGATGCGACAAGCTTTTCAACACTACGTTGCTGAGAATTCAGAGCTACACTTTTCGGCAGGTATTAGTACCACTAAACCAGGCTTACCGATAGGGCAGTTGAGTGAGATGGCTGAAAGTGCGCTGGAACAGGCTAAGGCTCATAATCCTAAGAATGAAAAACCAGCACCTAAAGATGCGGTGACTTGTTTTAATCAAACCATGTCTTGGGATGAGTTTAGCGCCTTGGAATTACGTAGAAAGCGCTTGCAAGACTTACATCAAGAGATGAATTTAAGCACGGGTTATGTGTACGGTTTACTCACCTTGATTAATATGCACGAAAAGATTACAGAACGACCTGAAAATGCTCTATGGCATAGCTATTTTGCTTATCGAACCGTGCGTATGTTAGAGCGTAATAAGAATCTTGATAGAGATCAACGTAAACGCTGGCAGGTAGAACTTGCTGAAGAGATCGCTAATGCTGGGATTATCCGGCATGTGGGTAATTATCGGGTGGCGTTGTTTTGTCATTTGTATCAGCAACGCTAATTAATTTCTAATAAGCAGTAGCCTACTCAATACCATTAAACAAAGAGATCAACATGGATATAAAACTGACTAAGACTGAAAAAAAGCTTGATCCAGAATTATTTAATACGATTGCCCAAGACTGGGCTAAAGAGATTGCAGGTAATGATCCAAGAAAAACTGATAACAAACCGACTCAATTACGTAAGTTTTATGACGAAATAGTGTTGTGGGATAACAAGGTACTTATGCATCCAGAAAAGTTTGATGACTATTTGCCATTTATTAGGATGCTTAACGCAAAAGCGGCTTATGCAAAGGGTCGCAAATTAGTCGATGACAAATATGTTGGATTGCTTAATAGTGGCTTACAACAAGTCACTGATCCGGAAACATTACATACTTTTAAATTGTTCATGGAAGCATTCATGGGCTTTTATAAACAAGAACGCCCTAACTGATAGGAAGTAGATTTATGCAACTAACTCATATACAAAAACTGACTGGTCAAATTGAATTACTGAGTGGCTTACATATTGGTAGCGGCAATACAGAAATTCATATTGGGGGTACTGATAACCCCGTTATTACTAATCCTATCAATCAACAACCTTATATACCTGGTTCAAGTATTAAAGGCAAAATGCGTAGCTTGCTGGAATGGCAACTGGGTGTCGTCGGACAAACTGATGGTCATCCCTTAAGCTTTAAGCACTTAAAGAAATTGGATAGTACTATACAAGATAAAGCCAAAGCTTTGATAAAGTTGTTTGGTGGTGCGCCAGATGGCGATATTGATTCAGCTTTATTAGCAGAGATTGGGCCTAGTCGCTTAGCCTTTTGGGATTGTTCGCTTGATCCAGATTGGGTTAAAAAGATGGATGAGAAAAATCTGTTGCTCACTGAAGTCAAAATGGAAAATACCATTGATCGAATTAAAGGCACAGCTGAGCATCCTCGAAATACAGAGCGAGTACCCGCAACCGCTAAATTTGATTTTAATCTGACTATTCGGGTACACGATCATGAAGATTTGACAGAAACTATTTTAGTGGGTCTTAAACTGTTGGAACTTACCGGTTTGGGTGGTTCTGGTTCACGCGGTTATGGAAAAATAGTTTTTAGAGATTTAAAGTTAGATGGGGAAGACTTTCAAGTCAAACTTGATCAAGTTAAAATCCAAGAGGCAAGCTAATGCTATCGATACGTCAAATTGATCAAGTAGACTTATGAAATCTTATAAACTTACTTTAACGTTGCAATCGGCATTCGCTACGCCACTAAAGGGTGATACCTTGTTTGGTCAATTGTGTTGGGCCATTCGTAATCGCTTGGGTGAAGACACTTTAACCGATTGCTTAGCAGGTTATACCAACAATCAACCGTTTGCCGTGGTGTCGGATGCATTTCCTGGAGGTTACTACCCATTACCTAAGTTACCGGGTTGTTTTTATCAACTGCCTGAAGATGAAGATCGCAAGGTCATAAAGAAACGTGCTTGGTTACCAGAAGCAGCACTACAACAACCCATTAAGCAATGGTTAAATCTAGCTGTTTCTGCCAAAGCGTTTGTATCTAATAGCAAGCACGCCAATCAATTGAGCGAAAAACATCCTCAAGCCCATAACGCTATCAACCGCCAAACGAATACCACAGGTGAGGGTGGCTTTGCGCCTTATAGTGTAGAGCAAGAATGGTTTGTGCAGGATTTACGCTGGTCTATTTATGTAATCTTGGATACTGAGCGACTTAGCGTTGAAGACTGTCGGCAGTGTCTTGAGGATATTGGCTTGTTCGGTTTTGGTAAAGATGCCAGTATTGGATTGGGTAAGTTTATTATTGATGATTTTCAGGAATATGCTTTGCCCTCACAGGCGAATGCTAATGCCTGTTTAACTTTGGCACCTTGCGCTCCGCAAGGTTTGGGCTTTGAGAGTCAGCACAGTTATTATCAATTATTTACCCGCTTTGGGCGACATGGCGATATTGCTGTGCATCAGGAAGGTAAGCCGTTTAAAAACCCCGTTTTATTGGCACAAACTGCTGCTGTGTTTAGTACGCCGCTGCCCCAATCTGGGTTTATTGGTCAAGGTATTGGTGGTAACGGTGAGTTATCTAAAACCATCAAGACGACTATTCATCAAGGCTATGCGCCGGTGCTGGCAATCAACTTTAATGCGAGTGTAAACTCATGACTCATTTTTTAGATCACTACACACTTAGATACACGCCGTTGTCACCTATTCATATTGGTGCTGATGAAAGTTACGAGCCTGGTAATTATGTGATTGATGATGAAGGTGGTGCCTTATATAGTTTTAATAGTCAGACTGCGGTAACGGGACTAGGGGAAAAAGAAAAAAAAGAACTATTAACTATTGTTAATGGCAAACCTGACGATCTTATGCTGACTAAGGTACAGGCTTTTTTTCATAAGCATAGAGAGTCTTTGATAGCTTATGCTAACTCTCCGGTACCTACGGCGAATGGTATCAATGAATTGTATGAGAAACGTATTGGTAAAGCTGCGCAGCATGAAGGCCAGGGTAGACGAGTCATTAATAAGTTAGAAATTGAACGCACCTTTTACAATCCTGTCGATGGTAAGCCATTGTTACCGGGCAGTAGTATTAAAGGTGCGATTCGTACAGCATTGTTAGATAGCATAAATAACGGTAAGCAATTGAATGACCGTAATATAAGGAATCAAGTTCTTCAGGAACGTTTACTTGAAGGTAAGTTTCATACTGATCCCTTTCGACTGGTTTCAATTGCAGATGCTAGTTGGCAGGGGAGTCAGAATAAACCAGCTTGTCAGATTAAGTTTGCGGTCAATCGTAAACGCAAACCTGTTGTTAAAGACGGTCTGTTATTAAAATCCCAAGCGGAGGCCAATAATTTATATCAATTACTAGAGTGCGTGTCTCCGCATCATTATCAGAGTTTTACGGGGGCGATGACGTTATTAAATACTCGATCTATTAATCTAGGTAACCCCAAGCTACCTAAACAAGATTTTCATTGGTCAATCAAAGAAATTGCTAAAGCCTGTAATGAGTTTTATGTAAAACTTTTCTGGGATGAGTTTTATGCGATTAAAGATCGTGGCTATTTAAATACTGTTTGGTTAGAGCAATTAAAAGACTTAATAGACTTAATAGACAATGATCTCTCAAAACGCTTGGTGATGGGTGAGGCATTTTTGTTACGGGTTGGAAGACACAGCGGTGCAGAAGCTTTAACGCTTAATGGTATTCGTAATATAAGAATTATGCAGGGTAGAGGACAGCCAGCGGGTTGGGCAAGTCAACCTAAAACATGGTGGTTAGCCGCAGATGAAAGTAGTAGTAACCGCGAAATGTTACCGTTTGGCTGGGTATTGGTAGAGATTAACCCTACAGAACCCGATACGAAATTGCAAAAATGGTTAGAAAGCAGTCATGATAAGTTAACTACGTGGATGCAAAATCAGTTAGTTAGGCAAGAAATGCTAAAAGAAGCGGATAAAGAGCGCCAAGAGAAGTTATTGACGATTAAACAAAAAGAACTTAAGGACGCTCTTGAGGCAGAAGAAGAAGCCGCTAAAGCTGAGCTTAAGCGACAAGAAGAAGAAACTCGATTAGCTCAATTGCCGCAATATGAGCAGGATATTGCTGAGTTACTTAATGCTAAAAAAGATCCTAATAAAAAAGATTATTTAGTGTTGATTGATGCGGTTAAAGCAGGTCAATGGCAAGGAAGTGATAAGCAATTAGTGCTTGAGGATATTCAAGCAAGGATGCAGGATTTAAAAGAATGGCGGCCTACCACGAATAAGAAAGATCCAACTAGATCGGAAGAGCGTCGTGTAGG
>CAJAHC010000032.1 GCA_903939355.1 uncultured Methylococcaceae bacterium
ACGCAAATCTGAAGCGCGTTTTTCAGGCTGGGCTAGCATCATCCGCAACGACCTTTCGATAGAATAGATAAACATAACTTGAAACCCAAATAATTGTCATGGCAGCCATTACCAATAAGACCACCGGAACGATTGGCAACCAATTGATTGTAGTCCAGACAGTTTTGATCCAGCCGTCAAACATAATAACCGGTATCATAATTATCGCCCACACAAATATAGTAATTAGGCCCATCCACAAGAATCTAAGTAGTATCCTCAGCCGGCGTCCAACCACCAAGTCGCCTGCAGTTTTGATTGCCTGAAATGGGTACATCCCAGGTAGGGTCACTATTACCAATGCGATAATTGTACTTGTTACCCAATAGAGCGACAACATCACCAACAGACCGGCCGCAATCCAAAACAACATCGCTTCAACGCCACCATTTAATATACCCGTAAGAGCAGCTGCACTATATGCAGTCAGCGCCAGCGCCAGTGGCAATAGCTGTATAACCAGCAACAAGGCTACCAAAAAAGTTGACAAGATAGGTGCGCCGGCATTATATAGGCCATCTCGGGCCTTTACCTTATAGCCAGCAAGGATATTTCGGAGCATCCAAACACTCGTCAACCATGCAAGAAGTGAAATAATTCCAGCATAAATCTGCTGGACGTCTGTCAGAGTTTGCGACATCCCACCAGTAAGTGCCGTTAGAAATAATAGACCGGCCTTTTCAATCTCACCACCAAAACCTACTAAAAATCCCTCACTGGTTTTGCCCAGTGTTTCGGTTAATGTCGCATACAGATCTTGGGAAACAATTCCAACCATTAGCACAGTCACAAGAGCATAGATAAGAATTAGTACGGTAAACATTTTTCGATTAGTCCAAATAGTCCTACAAACATATTTAGTAAATGAAATATAACCAGGAAGCTTTAAAGAGCGGACATAATCACGACGCCTAGTCTGCCTAAAGCTTCTGTGCGGACGACGTCCCATAAATGACGTAAAACGCTTTTTGATTTTTGAAAAAATCTTAATCTTTAACATAAGCTACAATTTCCCTTCATTATTGCGTAATCTGTTAATGCGATCCTCAAGTGGCGGATGTGTACTAAATAACTTTGAAAAAAATCCAGGCTTTAGTGGGTTCGCAAAAAATAAATGAGCTGATGCTGTGTTTTGGCGCTTCATAGGTCGTCCATTACTACGTAATTTTTCAAGTGCAGAAATCATTGAAGCTGGGTTTCGCGTTGTCATAACACTTGTAGCATCTGCCAGATACTCACGCTGACGGCTGACAGCCATCTGTACGATAACGGCGATTATTGGCGCTAGAATAAGCGCAATTATTCCAATTATCATAGTAATCGGCGAACTATTATTATTGTCCCTATTATCCCCAAAAAACATAATCCGAAGGACGATATCAGCCAAAAAGCCAATTGCGCTAACCAGGCCAAACGTAATCATACTAACCCTAATATCATAATTTTTGACATGACCAAGTTCGTGAGCCATAACCGCTTCAAGCTCAGAGTC
>CAJAHC010000033.1 GCA_903939355.1 uncultured Methylococcaceae bacterium
GCTTGATGTTTCTATCCTTAGCGGTTTATTGGCAAAAGAGTTGTTAAAAACAACGCCTGAAAATACCGACAAAATGTTCTTTTGTAATTCCGGAACTGAAGCGGTAGAGGCGGCCATTAAATTTGCCCGGTACACCACGAAAAGAGAAAAAATAGTTTTTTGTGAGCATGGGTATCATGGTCTTTCGATGGGAGCCTTGTCATTAAATGGAGAAGAAATATTCCGTGAGGGCTTTGGTCCACTATTGCCCGGTTGTAGTTCTATTCCTTTTAATGACATAGACGCATTAGAAAAAGCGATAAGTAATAAAGATGTTGCAGCTTTTATAGTCGAACCTATTCAAGGTAAAGGTGTTAATGTTCCAGATGATAATTATTTGCCCGAAGTTGAACGGCTATGTAAAAAATATGGCACTTTATTTGTGGCTGATGAAGTTCAAACCGGTTTGGGACGTACAGGAAAATTTTGGGGTATAGATCATTGGGCAGTAAAGCCAGACATGATTTGTATGGCTAAAGCATTGTCAGGAGGGTTTGTTCCAGTTGGTGCAGTAGCTATGACTCATAAAGTTATGGATAGTGTTTTTAATAGAATGGATAGAGCGGTCGTACACGGTTCTACTTTTGGAAAAAATAATATGGCGATGGCGGCAGGACTTGCTACTTTAAGGGTTATGGAGGATGAAAAATTAGTGGATAACAGCTTTAAAGTAGGTACTGATATCATCAGTAGTTTGAATGCGTTGTCAGGAAAATATGAATTTTTGAAAGAAGTGCGGGGTAAAGGCATGATGATCGCAATTGAGTTTGAATCCCCAAAGAGCCTTAAATTAAAAGCAGCCTGGGCAATGCTGGAGGCCGCTAATAAAGGTTTATTTTGTCAAATGGTTACTATTCCCTTATTCAAAGATCATCATATATTGACGCAAGTTGCTGGCCATGGAATGAATGTCGTCAAGTTATTGCCACCATTAAACTTAACTCAGAAAGATCGTGATCACATCGTAAATTCGTTTGACAAAGCTATTGCTGATACTCATCAGATACCTGGATCTATTTGGGAGTTAGGTAAAAATTTGGCAAGTCATGCATTAAAAAATAAGAAACAATAAGGATATTTGAGTGAATAAGTTTATACAATCAATTGTATTATTGTTAATTTTTATACAGTCAGAGCAGTTGTGTGCTCATGCGGTCGTGACTGATTATTCTTTAAAAATTACACCGATTTATGCTAATAAAAGTGACAAAATTGAGCTGACATTTAATTCAAAAATTGAGCTGAGTTTATCGCAAATTTATTTAGTAAGTAAAGGTGATAAACAGGAATTATTAAAAGCAGAAAGTAGCATTAAACAAGGGCAGATTATTGTGTATATTCCACCGTTACAGTCTGGAGAATATGCGATTAAATTTAAGATATTTGCAGCTGATGGTCATTTGACTGAAGACGTCATTCATTTTTCGGTAATTTAATTGGAAATAAGTAATGGCAGGCATAGCTGATTTTCTTGATTCTCTGGTAGGTGGATTTGATCTGATTTGTTATTCATTAACAATCGGTGGCTTGTTTTGGGGGCTTTTTGTTTTACGTCCCTGGAATAATCAAAATCAATATAACGCCGTATTGTTACAAAAAACAATTACCTTAATTTATAAAGGTGGTTTTTTATTGGCCGCAGCGCAACTGTTTAAAATCGTACTAAAAATCTGGTTGATGACTGCAGTATTAGAACGCTGGCCATTCCCCGATTTTGCCTATACGACACAATTTATAGGTGGAATTGTACGATCACTATTGACTGTCTTATTGGCAGGATATTGTTACCAAACACTGAGTAAATATCCCTTTTCTAAGTCACACTGGATAACAGCGGTTTTAGTAGCTCTACCGATGATTATTTCAGGTGCTTGGTTAGTTCATGCGGCCGGGCGTTTTGATAATCAGTATTTGCAAATGTCTTTAACAGTGATTCACCAACTGGCAGCAGCGGCCTGGATAGGTGGAATTTTTCAACTAGTCAATCTTTGGCTCTTACGTCAAGCTGATCAAGTGCCTGATCAATTATGGCCGTTAATGCTACGACGTTTTTCCAAATTTGGAATAGCGTCAGTCTTACTCATATTGGCTTCTGGCGCACCGATTGCTCTTCAATATATTGATACATGGAACGGACTGATTGGAACGGGTTACGGTAACTTATTAATAGTAAAAATAATGTTGTTGTCACTAGCGCTCGGTTTTGCTTGGTTAAATAAAAAAGCAGTCGCTCAATATGTTGTTTCAGCCAATGATTATGTCTTGAAAAAACGAGTTCCTTATTACATTGAGGCAGAATCTTTTGTTTTAATTACCTTATTATTTACGGCTGCGAGTTTGGCTTCACAGCCGCCGGCGATCGATATACCGACACTCACAGCAAGTTGGCAGGAAGTAATCAATACTTTTGCGCCACAAATACCTCAAATACATTCTCCTAGCCACACCGCTTTAATAGCAGGTGAAGCAGGACGAGTGGCTATTATTGATCAGATACCTTCAATTGCAGCGACTGAATGGTCCAATTACAATCACAATATCGCTGGGATTTTTCTGACGGTGATGAGTTTTTTTGCGATGCTTTCGTATGTAAAATTCCTACCTTATCCCTTCTCATCTTTAAGTCGATATGTCCAGTTGACGCGCTATTGGCCACTTGGATTTGTTGGTTTGGGCGTCTTTTTATTTTTTCGTAGTGACGCTGAAACATGGCCTTTGGGACCTATAGGTTTTTGGGAAAGTACATTTAATAATGGGGAAGTATTACAGCATAGAATTGCAACGTTGCTAGTGTTGACACTGGGTCTATTTGAATTAAGTGCCAGAATGACTAAAAAACCCAATAGTAAACTACCTTTTGTATTTCCGGTGTTGGCAGCGTTTGGTGCGTTAATGTTGCTTACTCATTCCCATGTTGGCTTTCAGGCTAAAAGTGCATTTCTTATCCAAGTAGGGCACACCACAATGGGACTTTTTTCACTTATTCTAGCATGTGGTCGATGGCTAGAATTAAAGTTGGACAAACCGCGCAGTGACATTGCCGGTTTTATTTCTGTTGCCGCCCTGTTTCAGATTGGCTTCATTTTGATGTTTTATCGGGAGCCCTTGTATTAATATGAACACCTTATCTGATTACCCTCTACTTAATAATATTAATACACCAGCAGATGTTCGAAAGCTTAGTAAAGGTAAACTTAAAGCCTTAGCAAAAGAGTTGCGTGATTATTTAACGCATACTGTCAGTATTTCTGGAGGTCATTTTTCGGCAGGTTTGGGTACAGTTGAATTAACGGTTGCCTTGCATTATGTATTTGATACCCCGTCAGATCAATTGGTTTGGGATGTAGGACATCAAGCCTATCCGCACAAGATACTAACGGGTCGTAAAGAACGCATGACCACGATTCGTACCTTAAATGGTGTATCAGCATTTCCCAATCGCAGCGAAAGTGAATACGACGCTTTTGGTGTCGGTCATTCCAGCACCTCAATCAGCGCCGCCTTGGGTATGGCAATAGCCTCGAGACTGAAAGGCGAAGACAAACAAATGGTTGCCATTATCGGCGACGGCAGTATTACCGGTGGTATGGCCTTTGAAGCCATGAATCATGCGGGGGCAATTGATGCTAATTTATTGGTCATTTTGAACGATAATGACATGTCAATTTCGCCGCCCGTTGGCGCGATGAGTAATTATCTGACCAAGATATTATCCAGTAAACTGTATTCATCCTTGCGTGAAGAAAGTAAAAAAGCCCTCAGTAAAATGCCCAGTGTTTGGGAATTGGCACGTAAAACTGAAGAACACATGAAAGGCATGATAGTTCCAGGCACTTTATTTGAAGAGCTGGGCTTTAACTATATTGGCCCCATAGATGGCCATGACGTGGATATGCTGGTCTCTACCCTAGAAAATCTTAAAGCCACCTCTGGCCCTCGTTTTTTGCACATTGTGACCAAGAAAGGCAAAGGCTACGCGCCTGCTGAAAAAGACCCCTTGGCTTATCATGGCGTACCGGCATTTGATCCCAGTCTGGATGCTTTACCCAAATCAGCACCGTCACCGCACCCCACTTACACCGAAGTTTTTGGTCAGTGGTTATGCGATATGGCAGCACAAGATCAACGTTTATTAGGCATTACTCCCGCCATGCGTGAAGGCTCAGGCTTGGTTAAGTTCTCCGAGCAATATCCGCAGCGCTATTTTGATGTAGCCATCGCAGAACAACATGCAGTGACCTTGGCAGCCGGACAAGCCTGCCAGGGTGCGAAACCGGTAGTAGCTATCTATTCAACCTTCCTACAACGGGCCTACGATCAATTAATACATGATGTTGCCATTCAAAATCTAGACGTATTATTTGCAATAGACCGAGCCGGACTGGTCGGGCCTGATGGGCCTACTCATGCTGGTAGTTTTGATTACAGCTACATGAGCTGTATACCCAACATACTGCTCATGGCACCCGCTGATGAAAATGAATGTCGACAAATGCTGACCAC
>CAJAHC010000034.1 GCA_903939355.1 uncultured Methylococcaceae bacterium
CGATGCAGAAGATGCTGATATTATTGTTCACGAATTTGCTCATGCCATTCAAAACAACCAGAACCCCGGTTGTTTCCCAGGTGGTGATTATGTGCCTCAAGTTAATGAATCCCGTGCTATAGGTGAAGGTTTTGGTGATTATTTGGCTGCATCGGTTCATAAAAACCAGGGGGATTCTCTCTATCAATCTACCGATGCTCCTTGCGTTGGAGACTGGGATTCAACCTCTTATAGTGCAACAACGCCGGCTTGTCTTCGACGCGTTGATGGTAGTAAACACTATCCTGAAGACCTGGACTCAAATAATCCTCCGGACGAGCATAAGGATGGTGAAATTTGGTCAGCGGTACTCTGGGAACTTCATGCCGATGTCAATAAAGTCCATCCTACTCAAGGAGGGTTGGGCGCGAGTAAAGCTGATCAGCTCATTATTGATAACCATTTTAACTTGGATTGTTTTAATGGAATTACGATGTCTCAAGCTGCGTTGGCCATGATTGATAACACGGTTGATTTGAATGAAAAAGATATTATACGTACGAAATTTTGTAATCGCGGTATTTTAATAGGTGCTGATTGCACATCTGGAGTAAACAAACATATTGTAGTTAATGTGCAGAAGGATAGTACGCTTTTGATGGGTGTGCCGAATCGGAATCAAGGCGCTAGTCCAGAACTTAGTTTAAGATCAGTTAGTGAAAAAGCACAAAAAGTGATGAATATCATTGTGGGTTTTGATATTTCTAAGGTCATACCCACCAACATAGCTACAGCAAAACTTGTGATGACGGTACAAAAAAATAGCGCTGAATGGGGGTCAAAAGGTAGAACTGTTGCTGTGCTTCCATTGAAGGCTGCAACTTTTGAGGAAGGCAATGGAACTTTGAAAAAACCAGGAAGTGGAAGGGGCGTTACCTGGAATTGTAATATTGACACTAATATCAGTAACAATGATAAAAATTGTAATAAAAATTGGAAGGGGGGTGATGTTAATCTCAGGTCTGCGACTTCCTTTGTGCATACGAACAAACTTAAAACCGGAGATGAAGTCACGTGGGATGTTACTGAAGATGTTAAAGACGGGGCTATGGCTTGGTTAGTAAAGAAAGGGAATCAGAATAAAGGGGATGATGAAATAATAGATGGTACCACTGAAGGTGAAAAAAACGAGAATCATAACAGGGGAGAAATCGTTTATTTTGCAAAGGAAAGTAATATTACTAATGCACCTCGTCTTGAGATTACCTTTAAATAGCAGTTTTAGGTGAGTTCTTTATAATTTAAGCTTGGTAAATTGCCAATTAATAAAAAGCCTGCTTTTACCTTGTAAATGGTTTATTTTATATAACATGTGAATAGAGCTTAGGTTTGTTTTTTTGTCATCCATTAATTACGAATCATAAATAATAAGAAAATTAGTAACGTGTCTTAAAGGTAACATAAATGTAGTCGATTTTAACTTATTCATTTTAATGGAATGGGCAAAAACTGTAGCCATTTTATGTCACCGCTTATGTCTTCTTCACTGGGTAGAGCAGAAGATTTCCAACCACCACCCAGTGCTTTTATTAACAGAACAGCAGCGCTAAGGCGCTGGCCTTGAAGATCAACAGCTGTTTTTTCATTTGCGAGGGCGGCTGCTTGATCGATCATTACATTAAGGTAACTGATCGTTCCAGCTTTGTATTGGTTTGTTGTTAAAAGAACAGCTTTTTGGGCAGATTCAACTGCTTTGTTCTGAACCAGCACTTCCTGTTCAAGAATTCGTAGTGCGGCCAAATTATCCTCAACTTCTTGAAAACTGACCAGAACAGCTTGACGATAAGCGGCCACAGAGGCGTCATATGCGTCAATAGCTTGTTGCATTTGTGCACCACGAAAACCGCCATCAAATAGAGGAATTGCAAATGCGGCTGGTCCTAGTGTCCAATAACGTGATGCCGAATTCATTAAATTTGAAACACTATTGTTCTGCTGGCCATTATTGGCCGCAAGATTTACAGTTGGAAAATAAGCAGCTTTAGCTACCCCTATAAGTGCATTCGCTGCAGCAGCTTGTCGTTCAGCAATTGTGATATCCGGTCTTCGCTCTAAAAGTTCTGACGGTATACTGACGGGTATAGCTGGAAGAAAAGTATTCAGTGACCCCACAGAGATGGTTACTTGCGCGGGAGGCTTGCCTATTAGAATGGCTATAGCATGCTCTACTTGTGCTCGTTGTACTTCTATATTAATAGCTTGAGCTTGTGCTGATTGGAGTTGAGATTCAGCTTGGACAATTTCAGACTTGGCTGCTATACCCACGGCATAACGGTTTTGGGTCATTGTTAATGTTTTTTGATAAGTCTTAAC
>CAJAHC010000035.1 GCA_903939355.1 uncultured Methylococcaceae bacterium
ACTTTTGCCAAACCACACGATTAATATAATCGGTATAAGATAAAATAATCCGTACCACCTTGTCAGACACATTCGGCATAGCATAATCACTGACCGGTCGGGTCACCCGCTCTGTGCTAAATACTTGCGCTTCTAAAACCTTTAAGCCCTGCAAAATGCGGTCTTTATTTAAACCCACCATCATAACGGAAGCCTCTTCCATGGCTTCTGGTCGTTCATGCGCTTCACGGATATTAAGGGCAGGGAAGTTTAAAATAGAGGACTCTTCCGAAATGGTACCACTATCGGACAACACGGCTTTTGCATCTAATTGCAACTTAACATAATCAATAAACCCCAAAGGCTTCATTAGTTTAATTAACGGATTAAAGACAATACCGTGTTGATCAATTTTGTTACGCGTACGTGGATGGGTAGAAATAATGATAGGTAACTGATATAAATCAGCCATCGTATTTAAGGTATCGATTAAAGCAAAAAAGTTACGATCAGAGCTGATATTTTCTTCCCGATGGGCAGACACCACAAAATAACAGCCTTTATTAAGCTCCAGCTCCTCAAGCACTAAAGAGGCCTTAATATCGGCCAAGCGGGAATGAATCACCTCAAACATCGGGCTACCGGTTTTAATAATGCGATCGGCAGGCAAGCCTTCTCTTAACAAATACTCACGGGCAATATCACTGTACGTTAAATTAACATCACTGATATGGTCGACAATCTTGCGATTGGTTTCCTCAGGTACCCGTTGATCAAAACAGCGATTACCCGCCTCCATATGAAAAATAGGAATTTGACGTTTTTTAGCCGGAATCGCACAAAGGCAACTATTGGTATCCCCCAACACCAAAAAAGCATCCGGTTGTTCTGCTTCTAATAAAGGATCCACATTAATTAAAATATTACCAATCGTCTCGGCGGCATTTTTACCGGCCGCATTAAGAAAGTAATCCGGCTTTCTAAGACCTAAATCCTTAAAGAATATTTCATTTAACTCGTAGTCGTAGTTTTGCCCCGTATGCACTAATACATGCTGAATACTTTCAGACGCATCCAGTTTTTTTAGCACCGCAGACAGCCTGATAATCTCAGGGCGAGTGCCTACAACAGTCATCACTTTTAGTTTTTTCATGAATGTGTCACTCTACTGGCAATCGTATCAGGATGATCGCGATCAAAAATTTCATTAGCCCATAACATCACAATCATTTCATCATCACCTACATTAGTAATATCATGTGACCAACCGGGAATAGTTTCCACGACCGTAGGTAAATCACCCGAGCTTAACAACGTAAACGTTTCATCCGTTAAAATATGCCGAAAACCAAAACGTGCCTGACCTTTAATCACCAGAAACTTCTCGGTTTTACTATGATGATAATGCCCCCCCCGGGTAACACCAGGGTGCGCAGTAAAATAAGAAAATTGCCCGGAATCTTTGGTTTTCAGCATTTCTACAAAAACACCGCGAGGATCCGCAAACTTGGGTACATTATAAGCAAACTCATCCGGCAAACAGTAACTCATATAAGTTGAATACAAAGCACGAACCAAACCGGTACCGACGGGTTCAGTTATCAAGGTTGTTCGACTCTCGCGAAAAGCCTCCAATTGCCTGGCGACTTCGCCTACTGTCGTTTGATAGTGCACCGGTATCGAGTAAAACTCGATAGCGTCAAACTCGTGTTGATTGCTTAAAATACCCACAAACTCATTCACCACATCATCCACATAAACTAAAGACAACGGTGCATTAGCATCATTAATGTGTATGGGTAATCCTTGGGTAATATTATTACAAAAAGTAGCGACGGCAGAATTGTAGTTAGGCTTGCACCACTTACCAAACACATTGGGTAAGCGATAAATATAAACCGCGGCGCCGGATTGCGTTGCATAAGTGCGTAATGCCAGTTCGGCGTCTAACTTACTTTTACCATAAGCATTATCCAAAGCAGCTTGAGTCGAGGAAGTAAAAATAACTGGAACAGCTCGGCCCGATGCCAACAATGCCTTGCATAACGCTTCAGTTAAACCGGTATTACCAGCAATAAAATCCTCAGGGGAGGGCGGGCGATTAACACCGGCTAAATGCACAACCGCATCAACATCAGCGACTAAACCCGCTAACTGCTCCAGAGGCACTTGTCTGGAAAAAGTAACGACCTCAAAATCCGCTAATTCCTTTAGCCGAACAATCAGATTTTGCGCAATAAAACCGTCCGAGCCGGTAATTAAAACTTTCATGCCTATCCTTTTAAATAGAAACTAATCATGCTGGGTGTTACGCAACGCTGGAGCATTGCCGACTGTATTCCCACGCTGGAGCGTGGGAACGATGACTTTAGGTGTTATGCAACGCT
>CAJAHC010000036.1 GCA_903939355.1 uncultured Methylococcaceae bacterium
TACTTGAGTTGCGCGAAAAATTTTCGCGCAACTTTTTAACCTTTCATATGTCTTCTTATCGTATTGGCATTGCGGCCAACGGCAATAGGTTTTTTGGCCAATTGAAGGGAGTACCAGACATCAGAATTTCCAGGACGTGCTTTTAGTAATTGTCGATAAGCTTTCTGCCAATCAGCATACATGGCTTCTGTCTCCAGTTTACGTGTTTCTCTTTTAACCACGGAGGGCTTATACTCTTTTGGGGTGACAGAGAGACTTTGCTTGGCTAAACTTTTGATTGCAGCCGTATCAATGATTAGTTGATCATCTTCAACAAATAGCACATCGATAAGCGGAATTTTGAGTTGATTGACCTTGAGGGATAGCACGGCAACCGTACTTAAGCCAATATGGCAATGATAGTGGTCATTTAAAATTGACCCTATCACCGATTCACCAATGACTTTAGGCGGGTTGGCAATAGTTCGTAGTTTTAATTTTTTTAGCAACCAGTTTGCCAGTAGCTTATCGTTAATTTGCCATTGCTGTAATTGCTCTATCCGTATCGCTATTTTCCCTATGTAATCGGTTTCATCGCAGGCAATAAAATGGCGGGGTGGGTCGCCGAGTTTTACCGTAAGCGTTTTAACCGGTTTGAAGCAGTTTTCAGGGCAGCCTGGGCAGGTAATGACTTGGGCGAGCGCGGCAGTTGCGATCAGTTTTTCCTCCAGTAACAGAGCTAAAGCCGGCGACGGCCAATGCTGAATTTCCTCTTGACTAATCGTGTCACTCTGCTGCCCATGCCCTAGACGGTTTAGTAACGAGGCAATAACGTCCTGCAATATCATTCATCAACTGCCATTTTTTATGGGCACAATGCCAGATGCCGCTAACATCTGGCGAATCAGTTCATCCTCGCCATCGTGCTTTAATCCACACCAGTTGGGATGACTTATTTTAACCTTGCGGGTGCGTTTCTGTTTATCGAGAGATGCTGAAAAAGTGATTTTAATTTCAACTTGGCTTACATGAAAGTTCGGTAGATTCAATGACTCTAATAGGTCATAGATAGCTGTTGAATCATGGCTGGGATCAACTTGGATAGTGATCCGGCGCTTTTTCCCATTAAGTAAGCTGAGGCGCAGCAGTGAAACTACCGCCTGTTCAATGCCAGAATTGGCGTCAATTATAAATGTAAACTGTCTGTTGGCTAATGCGTCCAACTGGTAGGTCATATTTTCCGACGCAAAAGGGTCAAGGTCATCGGCCTTTAAAATACATTGAGCGAATATGGCTTGTAAGGCTGAAACATATTTTGTGTTGCGTGGCGCATAAATATCCAATGAGCCTTCTGATTGTTTATAAACAAAGATAATCTCAAAGGCTGGATGATGGGCTTGAGACTTTAGAGCATTCCGAACCCATTCAATGGCAGATTGGGAAAAATCTTCAGGATAAGCGAAAAAATAGACTTTATCAAAACGATGAAAAACTTCTACTTTACAGTTACGACCACGCCCTTGCTTACGATAGAAATAATCACTGATCGCCTGTTCTAGTTGTTGAATAGCCACCATTTCTACAACTGGCTTGATATGAGGCAGGTCATTGCGCCTTTTCCAGAACGACTCGGCAATGGTGTCTGAGCGCAGTAGGAAACTACCACCTTGCCAGTAGTTATTATGGTCTAGGAATGTCCATAAAGCTTTGCCGTGGAAGCCATCAATAGAAGCCAAGGTTTTAGGGAAGTCATTATCATTGTAAAACGCGGCCTCATCTGTTAGAGCGGTGATGCCGCCTTGGCAGGCCATACTATCAATATCTTGAAGCTCTGCCTCAAGGGCAGCTTGTTTTTCTTCAGGCAGAGTTTTAAAAGCCTCAAAAATTGGTGCAATATCAAACGCTGAAAATCTTGGAAACGGAGCGATAGCGAAGTGAAGATTTTTAGTCCGCGATAGCCGTAGGGCATGTGTTTTCACGAAGCGTAGCGTAGTGAAAA
>CAJAHC010000037.1 GCA_903939355.1 uncultured Methylococcaceae bacterium
AAAGCCAATGTTCCAGCAACTGACATTGAACGACTAGGTCTTGGGGATATATTTGTTGAACCCCTGATGGTCGGTTGGCGACAAAAATATTTTGATGCCGTTGCCTCTTACAGTTTTTACGCTCCTACTGGACAACTTAACCGAAAAGGCCTTGGACAGCCTCAATGGGCTCACCAATTCTCTGCAGGTGGCACTTTCTTTTTTGACGATGAAAGAGGTTGGCGTCTGTCAGCACTTACAAGTTACAATCTTTATCAGAAGAAAAATGGGATTGACGTAACACGAGGGGATAGCGTCCAAATTCAAGGCGGCTTGGGTGGAAAATTTTCCAAACTTATAGATTTCGGTCTCGTAGGTTACGGACTCTTGCAAATAGCTAACAACCAAGGATCCGACCTCCCAAATGGTCTCGCAGATTACCGAGAGAAAGCTTTTGGCTTAGGGCCAGAGCTTGGCATTACAATACCCATGCTCAGATCTAAGATCACTGCCCGATATGAGTGGGATTTAGGTGCTGTTGCTAGGCCTCAAGGGCAAGTCCTTGTAGTCAGTTTCTCCTTCCTTGCGTGGCGATAGACTTATTTTTATTTATAACGCGCTCTAATTAATTAAAGTACCTTTCACTGCTTCAATACGCCAACTTTAAATCAAATATGCTCAGGATCTATAATTATTGACAACATTAAACTATCACTATAAAATTAAATAAGCTTGAAAATTTTTTTACCATTATGCTTATAGTTACGAAGTTTTTCCTATATTGCTCGTCCTGTTTATCATAAGTAAGTCTTAAATTTATCAGCGCTATCAGCCTCTTGAGGCTTTATTTATTCATTTATTTATTTTTATTAGGACTTAAAATGGCCACTGGCATAGTAAAATGGTTTAACGCAGAAAAAGGTTTTGGCTTCATTCAACAAGAAAATGGCCCGGATGTTTTCGTACACTTTCGTAACATTAACAGTTCAGGTTTTAAATCACTCGATGAAGGCCAAAAAGTTCAATTTAATGTTACTCAAGGTGAAAAAGGGCCCCAGGCAGAAGATGTATCGCTGATTTAATCATACTTTAAACTATAGCCTACTTAATTTTAAAGCAGGCTATAGTTTGCTGATATTACCAGCCCTAATTAATTAAAAATCGTATTTTAAAATTCCGTTTTAACATCTTACTTATTCTATTTATCGCTATCAATATAAGGCGTAAAAAAAACAACGCTCTATTAAGTCGCTTCTGCTAATCCGGCAATTTTACCCCCCCTCCCCTCATTCCTTTTCATACTTAATAAACCTACATACTGTGTCTTTTACAGACAAAACTTCTTGTGCTATGCTAAACAAAATTTTTAAGCCACCACATCGGATGTGTGATGCCTTAATAAACGGAATCCCCATTGAGAATCAAGCATGACTGAATCCAACCTTATACAGACAACTGTGCAAAATATAGCCACTTCGCTTAAGAACAAACCAGGTGCACTTTTGCCTATTTTACATGCCGTTCAGGATACTTTTGGCTACGTCCCAGAAGAAAGCGTTCCAACTATTGCCAAAACACTTAACCTTTCTAGAGCTGAAGTTCATGGCGTCATTAGCTTTTACCATTATTTTCGCGACAACAAACCAGGCAAACAAACGATTCACCTTTGTCGCGCTGAATCTTGTCAAGCAATGGGCGGAAAAAACTTAGAAACACATGTTAAAGCCCACTTGGGCATTGATTTTCACGAAACAACACCAGATGGTAAGTTTTCCCTTGAACCAGTCTATTGCTTGGGCAACTGCGCCTGCTCACCGGCCATACAAATTGGTACAGAAATTTATGGTCGAGTATCAACAGATACTTTTGATGCGATTATAAATGAAACAAAGGAGTTGGCATGAGTTTCACCATTTATGTGCCCTGTGATTCCAGCGCTATTTCACTGGGGGCGGACCGCATCGCAACATCTATTATTAACTAAGCTAAAAAAAGAAACATTGCTATTCAATTAATTCGTAACGGGTCAAGAGGCTTGTTTTGGTTAGAGCCACTAGTGGAAGTGGATACACCAGAAGGTCGTATAGCTTATGGGCCGATACAACTTAATGATGTAACCGGCTTATTTGATGCTAATTTTATTCAAGGTGGCGCGCATCCCCTGTTTTTAGGACTAATAGAAGAACTCGACTATTTAAAAAAACAACAACGCTTAACCTTTGCCCGTACTGGCAAAACGGATCCAGTTAACTTGGATGACTATATAAAACATGATGGTTTTAAAGGTCTAAAAAATGCCTTAAATCAGTCTCAAGCTGATATTGTTAAAGAAGTAACCGATTCTGGTTTACGTGGGCGCGGTGGCGCTGCTTTTCCTACTGGTATTAAATGGA
Source organism: uncultured Methylococcaceae bacterium (assembly GCA_903939355.1). Taxonomy (GTDB): domain Bacteria; phylum Pseudomonadota; class Gammaproteobacteria; order Methylococcales; family Methylomonadaceae; genus Methylobacter_C. Next base: position 2,373 of record CAJAHC010000037.1, read on the forward strand.
ATACAGTACTTAATACCCCTTCGGAACAAAAATACATTATCTGTAATGCTGACGAAGGCGATTCAGGAACATTTTCTGACCGTATGGTTATGGAAGGTGATCCTTTTGTCTTGATTGAAGGCATGACAATCGCTGGCTTAGCAGTTGGTGCAACTCAGGGCTACATCTATCTCAGAGTAGAATATCCTCATGCTCACAAAGCATTGAATACAGCTATTGAAAAAGCTTATCAAGCTAATTACCTTGGTAATAACATCCAGGGTAGCGGAAAAGTCTTTAATCTTGAGGTGAGATTAGGCGCAGGTGCTTATATTTGCGGTGAAGAAACCTCCTTAATGGAAAGTCTTGAAGGCAAACGTGGATTGGTTCGTTTTAAACCACCCTTACCTGCTATTAGTGGTTTATTTGGGAAACCTACTGTTGTTAATAATGTCATTTCTTTAGCTTCTGTGCCCATAATCTTGGATAAGGGTGGAGATTATTACCGTGATTTCGGCATGGGTCGTTCACGTGGGACGCTACCACTTCAGCTAGCTGGAAATATCAAGCATGCGGGCTTGGTTGAGCTGGCTTTTGGTATGACGCTACGAGAGCTATTATATGATTTCGGAGGTGGTTCAGCCACAGGAAGACCGATTAAAGCAGTTCAGGTGGGTGGTCCCTTAGGCGCTTATTTGCCCGAATCTCAATTTGATACACCTTTAGATTATGAAGCTTTCGCTACAAACTGGACTGTACTAGGGCACGGCGGTGTAGTCGCTTTTGATGACACTGCAAATATGGCTGAATTAGCTAGATACAACATGGAATTTTGCGCAATTGAATCTTGCGGAAAATGCACACCCTGCCGTATTGGTTCTACTCGTGGCTATGAAGTCATAGATTCTATAATTGCTGGCCAAGATATTGGGAAGAACATTCCCTTGTTACGAGATCTTTGCAACACCTTACTTAACGGCTCGCTTTGTGCACTAGGTGGGATGACTCCTTATCCTGTTTTAAGTGCTCTAAATCATTTCCCGAAAGACTTCGGCATTGATGATAACCCTGACGCAGCCTGATAACGATATGAGGAATAAATTATGAGCATCAATAAACAACAAGATTTTGGCACCCCAGCAAGCTCAGCAATTCAATTAGTAACCTTGGAAATAGACGGCTTTAAAGTCACTGTTCCAGAAGGCACATCGATTATGCGTGCAGCAGCAACTATAGGCATTGATATCCCCAAATTATGTGCTACTGATAGTATTGAACCTTTTGGTTCTTGTCGACTTTGTGTCGTACAAATTGAAGGTGGCCGTGGCATGCCGGCATCCTGCACTACACCGGCAGCAGAAGGTCTGAAAGTAGTTACCCAAAATCAAAAACTGGCAGATGTCCGACGTGGTGTTATGGAACTTTATATTTCCGACCATCCGCTGGATTGCTTAACCTGTTCAGCAAACGGGGATTGCGAATTGCAAGATATGGCAGGTGCTGTCGGTTTGCGTGAAGTTCGTTATAAACCAATTGAAACCCATCTTGATGCTGTCAAAGATGAAAGTAATCCTTACTTCAGCTTTGATCCCAGCAAATGTATTGTTTGTTCACGTTGCGTGAGAGCCTGTGAAGAAACTCAAGGAACATTTGCCTTAACTATTGATGGTAGAGGTTTTGACTCCAAAGTGTCACCCAGTCAAAATCAATCCTTCATGGATTCCGAATGCGTTTCCTGTGGTGCCTGTGTTCAAGCTTGTCCAACCGCAACTTTAATGGAAAAATCTGTAATTGACCACGGCCAACCCGAACATTCTATTATTACAACTTGCGCTTACTGTGGTGTTGGCTGCTCGTTTAGAGCTGAAATGAAAGGCGAACAAGTAATACGCATGGTGCCTAATAAAGATGGTAAAGCCAATCACGGTCATTCCTGTGTAAAAGGACGCTTTGCATTTGGTTATGCCACACATAAAGATCGTATGACCAAACCCATGATACGAGCCAATATAAAAGATGCATGGCAAGAAGTCAGTTGGGAAGAAGCGATTAATCATGCCGCATCAGAATTAAAGCGTATCCAAGCAAAATATGGTAAAGATTCAATCGGTGGCATTACTTCTTCTCGCTGTACCAACGAAGAAGTATATATTATGCAAAAACTTATTCGGGCAGGTTTTGGCAATAATAATGTTGATACCTGCGCTCGAGTTTGTCATTCGCCCACCGGTTATGGACTTAAACAAACGTTTGGTGAATCATCAGGAACTCAAGATTTTGACTCCGTGATGAAAGCCGATGTAATTATGATTATCGGAGCCAATCCCACTGATGGCCATCCTGTATTTGGCTCGCAAATGAAAAAACGCCTGCGTCAGGGCGCGAAGTTAATTGTAATTGATCCTCGAGAAATTGATCTCGTCAAAAATTCTCCCCATGTTACCGCTAATTATCATTTGAAATTACGTCCAGGCACCAACGTGGCTCTAATCAATGCCCTCGCGCATGTCATCGTGACTGAAAAACTAATGGATGAGGAATTTGTCAACGATCGTTGTGATATTGAGTCTTTTGCAAAATGGGAAACTTTTATTGCCCAAGAATACAACTCACCAGAAGCGACAGAACCTACTACAGGTGTTCCCGCAACTGAACTCAGGGCAGCGGCTAGACTTTATGCCACTGCCAATAATGGCGCCATTTATTATGGACTAGGTGTTACTGAGCACAGTCAAGGCTCTACAATGGTTATCGGCATAGCCAATATGGCAATGGCCACCGGTAATTTAGGTCGTGATGGGGTCGGAGTCAACCCTCTTCGAGGACAAAATAACGTTCAGGGTTCTTGTGATATGGGTTCATTTCCACATGAATTCCCTGGCTATCGCCACGTTTCTGATCCAGTTACACACAAACTATTTGAAGCAGCATGGCAAGCTAACTTAAGTGATGAGCCAGGCTTACGTATTCCTAATATGTTTGATGCGGCCTTCGACAAAACCTTTATGGGATTGTATTGTGAAGGTGAAGATATTGCTCAGTCGGATCCAGACATTCAGCATGTCCACGCCGCCTTACGGGCTATGGAATGCGTCATCGTGCAAGACATATTTCTCAATGAAACCGCAAAGTTTGCTCATGTATTTTTGCCCGGCTCATCATTTTTAGAAAAAAATGGCACGTTTACCAACGCTGAACGACGTATCTCTCCGGTTCGCAAAGTTATGTCACCATTGACAGGTTATCAGGATTGGGAAGTTACCCAGATGCTGTCGAATGCAATGGGTTATCCAATGAATTACAGCCATCCATCAGAAATAATGGATGAAATTGCCAGCCTAACACCCACTTTTGCCGGTGTCAGTTATGACAAAATTGATCAACTGGGTAGTATACAATGGCCTTGCTATGATGAAGATTCTGTCGGCACTCCTATAATGCACGAGGAAACCTTTATGCGCGATAACGGCAAAGGGTTATTTATGTTAACAGAGTATGTCGCAACAGCAGAGCGTACAAGCCGCAAGTTTCCGTTAATTTTGACTACCGGACGCATCCTGTCGCAATATAATGTTGGCGCCCAAACACGACGCACAGAAAACAATGTCTGGCATTCGGAAGACCGCCTTGAAATTCATCCACATGACGCTGAAGACCGTGGCGTGAAAAATGAAGACTGGGTAGGTATTAAAAGTCGTGCAGGTGAAACCGTTTTGCGTGCCTTAATTACTGATCGTGTTCAACCTGGTGTGGTATATACCACTTTCCATTTCCCAGAATCTGGAGCAAATGTTATCACGACGGATAACTCTGATTGGGCAACCAATTGTCCTGAATACAAAGTAACTGCTGTACAAATCAGTAAAGTTAGTCAACCTTCCGAATGGCAGGAAAACTACCAAGCATTTTCAGAGACACAATTAGACTTGCTTGAACAAGGTTTAAGTAATGGCTAACAATAGTAAAAATTCCACTTTTGAACACTAGTGAGAAACATAATTATCTTGTTAGTAACGAAAATTTACTGTAATTTTTTTTTAAAAAAACAAACAAAACTCTCCGAATATTAGTATGAGAGTACATTGAAATATGGAATCACCATTATTAGATCTAGGCTGGCCCAGCTATCAACAAATTACAGTTGATCGCTGGAAGGGAAAGTTATATGAAAGGAGGGAAGATTTTATTGCAGAAGAGGTCCCTATTTCTTTAATATACAACCAGATTCCCCATGTAGTTATGCTGGCAACTCCAACTAACCTAGAGGAGTTTGCTTTAGGTTTTAGTATTACCGAAGGTATTATTAAAAGTCCACACGAATTATTATCTGCCCGAGTTTATAACCGTTCCAATGGCATAGAAGTTCAGCTAAAGATTCCAAAGCATCGTTTTGATTGTCTATCAGATAAGGGGCGTAATTTAACCGGACGAACAGGCTGTGGACTATGTGGTGCAAGTACTTTACAACAAGCCATTAGGCAACCTAATGCTGTAAATGGTGAATTAAGTGTGTCTGCGGAAGATTTACGCTCTGCATTATTTGACATAGGTAACCACCAAAAATTAAATCATATTACCGGAGCAGTTCATGCTGCAGCTTGGGTAGTCCCTGGACAAGGTATTTCAGATATTAGAGAAGATGTTGGGCGACACAATGCGCTGGATAAATTGATCGGTTGTTTATTGCGTAACAATAAAGATTTATCATCTGGTTTTATAATTATTACTAGTCGAGCCAGCTATGAAATGGTTCAGAAAACAGCTTGGGTAGGAATTAGTCTTCTTGCAGCGATTTCCGCGCCTACTGGATTAGCAATACGCCTGGCTAATGAAACAGGCCTTACCTTAATCGGTTTTGCTCGCGATGATCAACATGTGGTTTATACTCATCCTCGGCGCTTAACCCATAACAACTATCGTTGATCAACAATGAAAATTAAAACACTGATCAGAATGGCCAATGATATTGGCAATTTTTTTAATGCTGAAAGTAATAAAGAAATTGCTGCAGAAGGCGTAAAAAAACATATTTTAAGATCGTGGGATCCCAGAAT
>CAJAHC010000038.1 GCA_903939355.1 uncultured Methylococcaceae bacterium
CCTTAATTTCTTTAACCGATTCGTCGACATAAAATTGCTCTCGATTATTCTGAGCGTAAGCGACAATCAAAATATTTTTTTGCCCTATCGGCCCACCAATTTCTGAGACGAATAGCTCACCAATCTTTGGGTTAGTAAATCCAGTTGATGTAAGTAGTAGTTTCATGTCTTTAAAATATCTTATGACTTTTTCTCCTAATAATAAGCATAACACTGAACAAAACATTAGCCACAGTCCACGCAATCGGATAAAGTAGAGTCAAAATATTATATTGTGCCAAAGCGACTATACTCAATGCGTGCCTAATGCCTGTAATCTTATACATCGATAGGGTTTCCGAATGGGGATCATTCCAGGTCTTTCTTATGGTAGGTGCAAAACCCAATAGATCTGTTGCTACAATAAGAATCGCCGACCAAATCGGCTTATCAATCACTAACCAGAAAAACAAAGACAATAGAGCAAGCACAAGAAAGATAATATCCACTTTCTTGATATTCTTTGTTCCCTTTTTAATCGATAGAGTAAGGACCCCAAGACAAATAATGGTTACTGCCACAGTTGTCCAGGCCCCGCTTTTAGCACCACCATATATCTGTAACGCTGCAGAAATACCAACAGCTAAAGTCCAGACCAGCCAAGTAAAAAGGTGCGGCGTGGTCTTGCCTTTTAATATATCCCGAAAGTATGGAACATAGCCCACAAAAGCCAGGGCAACGGTTATGACGGCGATGATTATCTTATAATTTTGAGCTAGATAGTTAAACATGGTTTTCTAGAACATAGACATCGATTTCAAAATAATAGCAGAAATTGCCTATCTGGTCGACAACCGAAAGATTTTACCGACTATGCGTAATAGTTTTGCCTCGATAGTAGCCGACAGCATTAAGTAGTCTTCGACATTTACCCTGAAGAACCTCGAGCTCCTGCGCTGGTATCTTAGTCTCTTTTCTAATCTTCTCTACTTGATCCGCAATAGGTCCAGCATCTTTCATAGCCGCTCTTCTTATTTCAAATTTTCTCGCGTCTTCTGGCGACAAAGAAATAGCCCTGACCGCAGCAATTTTAGCTTTATAAGTTTCTACATAAGCTGGGTTGTTAAGTTCAAAACATCTTATAGCCGACTCAAGTTTCCCGTTGTCCTCCAAGACATCAGCATAGTTAAACATTTGAACTAGATCGTCTGAGAGATCGGTGATCGCACTCAACTCTGCGAGTGAGTGATTGGCTTCAAATTCTGTCATTAATTGCTCCAGTTTTTCAACCTCTGGCGCATAGTCATTGGGCGCCTCGGCCTCAGGGACTGGATGACGCTGAAAGTACATTACCACTAATATTGAGTGTTCAGCCGCTGGATATGCGATCGAGGCCGTCTGTGATATTTCTTCTGGCGTTGGACTATTTTTAGGCATTTCGGTCATGAGGAAAGTATAGCATAAGCCCCCTTTTACTTTCTCGCCACACAAAAAATCGTCAGCTTCTCAATTTGATCCTTATATTTATAAGATTGGTCTACTTTGGCGTCTGGGTTATC
>CAJAHC010000039.1 GCA_903939355.1 uncultured Methylococcaceae bacterium
ATAGCTTAGCGTGTTATATTTTTAGAGCAACAACTTGTTATCAATGGCTATAAAGCGGTTAGCCGCATTGATTAGGGAGGGTGCTGTTAATGCAGGTACGCCATAGACTTCGACTATTGCACTGTAATTGCTACGCGCTTTATCGACTAACAAGTCAAAGTCTCCGTCTCCAGATAAAAGAACAATAATATCGGCTTTGGTCGCATATTCAATTACATCTAGGGTAATACCCACATCCCAGTCACCTTTGGCAGAACCATCACTACGTTGGATATAAGGCTTTAGTTTAACTTCAAAGCCTATATTCCGAAGTATCTGTTGAAATCCCAGTTGTTTGCTGTCGCCTTTATCTATGGCATAAGCAAAGGCGCCAACTAAAGTTCTGTTGTGGGTGGCCTGAGTCCAGAAGGCATTGTAGTTAAAGTGCTTTTGATAGCTTTGCTTGGTGGTGTAATAAATGTTTTGCACATCAACAAAGATAGCGACCTTTTCCACGTTATTATTTGATAAATGAACAGCAGTAATCCGTAGCGGTGTTTATTTTTACTGTGAAAGCAGCATTTGCAGGTACATTAAAAGATTCGCCTGCTTTTATCTTTTGCCATTGGTCTGTTCCTGGTAATAAAACATCGAGGTCACCCTCTATAATTTCCATGAGTTCTTTATCTGCTGTATTAAAGGTATATTCGCCAGGCAACATAAAGCCCAGTGTTTTTGAAGAACCATCAGCGAAACGGATAGAACGACTGCTGACATTCCCGCCGAAATAGACATTAGCTTTTTTTATGATGGTGACATTATTAAATTCTGACATATGATTCCTAGTTGACTATAAAGTAATAAAACTGGGGCGAAATGATAGCAGATTGTTTTGCTATTCGTTTGAATTAGTCAGTTTATGGATAACAAAAAGCCTGGGAGCAGATTGTTTATCTGTTGAACTGTAAATCACATGAACCTCAAATTGATTAATATCCAGTTGATCGCACCAGTTTGTCACTTGTACGGTTTCTAAATCACCACCTGAATGACCTGGATAAGCTATTATCGTAATAATGCCATTGCTGGATAACAAGTGACATGAGCTATTCAAAGCCGTTATTGTTGAATCGGTAGAGGTAATAATAGTTTTATCCCCACCCGGTAGGTAGCCTAGATTAAACATGATCGCTTTAATGTTGCCATGATAGTGTGTAGGTATGGTGTTATACATCTCAGTGTGGCTTGCATGTATTAATGCCAAACAATTTGGGTAATTAGTTTGCTTAATTTTTTCTTTGGTTGACTCAATAGCTATTTGTTGAATATCAAAACCAAAAACCAAGCCAGATGGGTAGACTTGTTCAACCAGAAACAAAGTATCGTGACCATTACCAATGGTGGCATCAATAGCAATATCACCAGGATGAAGTACTTTCTTTATGAAATTATGAGCGGTGTTAAGCAGTGAAATGCGTTGCATAATGGCGATGAATAGTAGAGGGTACGGAAGTATTATGCAGTAGAGATTCTGTAAATTGTTGGCTATACCAAGGGATTTGTAAGCTACCTTTAGCGCCGAAGCCATTAAAAATAGAGAGTTGTGAGTATTGTGGATGATGTCCGATAAACGGTTGTTTATCCAGGGTGCAAGGTCTGATATTGGCTTTATGATTCAGCAGGGTGGGTCTTAGTTTCGATGGCGATATTGTTTTTGGAAAGGATTATGCGCATTTTGGCCCCGGGTTAATCGGTTTGCCAATAATTCTTTTAGCG
>CAJAHC010000040.1 GCA_903939355.1 uncultured Methylococcaceae bacterium
ACGTAGTAAATAACTCAGTGTGTTTGGTTTTGCGTAACGACAGGAGAATTGAGAGTATTAGCGTAATTATTACAATAAAAGTGGATATAGAAACATTAGTTATTGTGATATGCATTTTTGTACTCTTAACATAAGGTTAAATATTTAGGTTGATAAGCAATCGATCTTATATGCTGCTCAATATTAGCAGGTCTTTGCGCGCGGGCGAATCCTTGATCAAAAATGTACGTAGCAATCTTGGTAGCCGTCAAGAGCGAAGTTTCTAAAATTTGACTTTGCGGTGGATAAATTACACCAGAATCGAGTTGTTTCTGTGTGACTTGTTCTGCAACAGCTTGTGCTGCAATGATGAACATTGCTTGAGTTATCAGACTCGCTTCAGTTACTAACACTGCCATACCCATTGCTGGAAAAATATAGACATTATTGCCTTGGCTGGGAACAAACTGATTGCCGTTAATTTCGACAGGAGCAAAAGGACTACCACTAGCAAAAATAACAGCACCATTTGACCAGCGATAGGCTTCTTCAGCTGTACATTCAGATTGAGAGGTTGGATTGGAAAGTGGAAAAATAATAGGTCGAAAATTGATTTTAGCCATCGTCTCAATCACTTGTTGATTGAATAATTTTGGAACTCCACTAACTCCTAAAATTGCAGTAGGTTTAATAGATGTAATCGCTTCAACAAATGACGTACACGGTGTGTGCGTGTGTGTAAAAGCTAATTGGAATGATGCAATATCAGTACGCGATTTTTCAAGTAGACCATTGACATCAAAGAGCCAACAGCGCCCCTGTGCTTCTTCAATCGTGAGGCCTTCAAGTACCATTGCTTGGCTTATGAGCTCTGCAATACCAGTGCCGGCCGAGCCTGCACCCATAAATAGAAAGCGCTGCTCAGTTAATTTCTGGCCAGTGATGCGCAAGGAAGCGGAGATGCCTGCAAGAGCCATGGCAGCAGTGCCTTGGATATCATCGTTATAAGTACAAATTTTTTCCCTGTATCTTTCAAGGATAGGTACGGCATTAATATTGGCAAAATCTTCCCATTGTATACAGCATTTCGGATAAAGGCTTTGCACTGCTTGTACAAATTCATCAATGAACTCGTCATAATCAGTACCTCGAACACGAAGCTCATGAAGCCCTAGATACAGAGGATCTTGCAAATATTTTTTGTTATTTGTGCCAACATCCAACATGATCGGCAAAGTCAGATGTGGTGGTACTCCAGCTACGCCGGTATAAAGTGCAAGTTTACCTACCGGTATTCCCATTCCATTAACACCAAGATCTCCTAAGCCCAAGATGCGTTCACCGTCAGTCACAACAATGAAACGGATATCTTGATGAGGCCAATTTGACATGATTTCCTTAATTCGCCCCTTAGCGGTAATAGGGATATAAAGGCCTCTTGCAGCTCGAAAGTAATGATCAAACTTCTGACAGGCTTCGCCAACTGTTGGGGTGTAGACCAAAGGCATGAAGGTTGCAGGGTCAGCCATTATCACTGCATAAAACAATACTTCGTTACGCGTTTGCAGATCAGATAAAACGAGATATTTCTGTAAATCGTTATCAAGCGAATCTAATTGCAAATGGATGCGCGCAATTTGTAACTCTAGAGTATCGACGATTGGCGGAAGCAATCCTTCTATGCCATTAGAAGTGCGTTCTCTAAGGGTAAATGCTGTCCCACGATTCAAAAATGGATTATGCAGCAAGTCATAACCCTTAGGTGAATTGATTATATTGTTCATGAACGACTCCGATTTATTTAGATTAGTGTTTTACGACGTTTAAATGTGTATTCATGGTTACGTACTAATCAAATGGAAGTCTATTGGTTTTATGAGGCGAATAGTAATTCCATTTTAAGTCGTCATATGCTTTGTATCATATTGTTTTCAGTAAGAGACAAAAAGGGTCAAGTGAATAAGCTCTGAGTGTATTTTCTTATTTACACTGAGGATCTTCATTAGCCCAGTCAGCATCGAACTTCCTCTTTTCGGCACATATGTCGAGTGGCTGTAAACCTTCTTTTTGTCTCTTTGAATTTGTATCATTAAAATTAGTTAGGAACTTTTGCTTGTCCTCGTCAGTGGTGGTGGAGTTTTCTTTAAAATGCTTATAAATCATGACAGCTGCGCAGCCATTAAGTAAAAGGATTAAGCTGGTTATAAATATTATCTTTTTAATCATAATATATGTACTCAAAATATAGCGGTGATTGTTAGAAAAATAA
>CAJAHC010000041.1 GCA_903939355.1 uncultured Methylococcaceae bacterium
CAATTTTCTCCACTTCCGGCTCAGGAATTTTATCAACCTTAGGCGGTGGTGGTGGGGGTGGTGGTTTAAACAACTCGATAGGCATTATTTTTTTTTCGTGCTTTACGGGAGGTTGACTAACAAAACTACCAATAATTTTAAAAACATAAATAATAGCCACTAAGAGGATAACTCCCCCTATGATTTTTGGCAGGTAACCTTTGATTTTTTGTATATCAATCATAAGTCAGAACTAACCTACTTAACTAGATTTTGAGTGACTAAACCGACTTGCGTAATTTCAAGCTTACCCAGCAAAGCAAGAATATCGATAACATTTTGGTACTGAACAGTTGCATCTCCCTTAACTACAACTGGCAAAGCAGGATTAGCGGCTTTATATTGCAATAATGTAGTTTCCAACTGCTCCATAGTGACTGGAAAAGTATCAAGAAAAATAGTACCATCAGCAGTTACGGTAATTGCTTTAGTTTGAGGTTTTGCCAGACTGGGTGTATTACTGGCTTTGGGCAAATTAACAGAAACACCTTGAACTGATGCCGTAGTCATCAAGATAAAAACAATCAATAATACATAAGCCAAATCAAGCATTGGCGTCACGTTTATTTCGTCATAGGCTGCATTTTCTTCTTGTAATTTCATATATTTTTAGTTTTCATTCAGCGTATTTGTATAATTGCTTTAGTTATGACTTCAGCTATAGTAATGATCAAGTATGTTGCTCACTTAATGTTGCAATAAATTCATCAACAAATACGTGCATATCAGCTGTGATTTCTTTGATATTGCCACCTAAATAGTTGTATCCAAACAAACACGGTATCGCTACAACAAGACCGGCTACTGTTGCAGTTAATGCGCCAGCAATACCTGGAGCAATAGCATTAACATTGACTTCGCCACTAACAGCAATCGCAGCAAAAGTAATCATTACCCCAATAACTGTTCCTAATAAACCCAAGAAAGGCCCACCACTAATCGCGATAGTGAGTAATACCATTTGTGCATTTAGTTTTTGCAATTCCCTCGTTAACTTTGCTTCCATAATTGCTCTAACGGCATTCATTGACTGCGCAGATAAAACCTGTTCACTGCCTGGAGCAGCATTATTTTTGTATAAACGACGGTTCATCTCTTCAACACCGACATGGTAAATTCGATAAATAGTTGAACCTGAAAATGCTCCGTGTTTCTGAGTAAACGATAACAATAAAGGGGGCTCATCACTTCCACTATCTTCACTATTTAGGCTACCTATATCATTAACTGCTAATTGACTGTAAGCTTTTTCAAATTTTTTGTTTTCACTCTGTATACGACTCAGCAAGATAGCTTTAAGTATCATCACAACCCAACTAACAACAAACATTACAGCCAGAATTCCAATAATAATCCAGCCATCTGTTGTTACATTTTTTAACGAACCCATAATCAAGGATTCGCCACCTTCTTCACTATCGGGCGTACTATCTTCCCCATAAGTTAATAACTCTAAGGATTGGCCTTGCATTTTGGCATCAAATTTAATTGAATTAGCATCAAGAGCAACTTTATAAATCACCAATTGGTCAAGCGCACCTTTAAAGCCTCTATTGCCCAATTCATCTGCGCCAATGGATATATTGCTAGTCAAATCTCGGGTGACTATGCCAAGTGAGCCTACGCTTGCGCCATCCACATATAAAACCATAGAATCAGCATTTGCAACCACCGCTATATGATGCCAAGACCCCAGAGATAAAGGCACCGAAGCTTTGATAACTTGCTTTGAACCTTCCTCAACTTCAACAGCAACTAAATCACTGATAATCGATAAGGCCACATGACCGCCCACACCTGATCTTTCGAAGATTACGCTATCGCTTTGAGATTGATCTGTTTTCACCCAAGCCTCAATAGTCCAACCCAAACCAGGTGACATTTGCAAAGAAGGCGTCGCAGGAGTATGAATAAACTGGCTACCATTAAAGAGTGCCGCTTCTCCAATCAAGCCACCCTCACCTATCGTTGAAGTGACTTCCCCCGGATTATTGCCGTATGCGGTTAAATCTTTTATTCCTGGCTGTCCAAATTCATAGGCCAACACTACATTGGGATCAAACGAACCGCCCGCGTCTTGTGCATCTACAGCCTGAGGATTACCATAATAAATCCAAAGAGAGGGATCAGTTGCAGCAGCTAAATCAGCAGGTAGCTTGACCCAAATAAACGCCATTTCATTGATGGTATCTAGCTTTTCAATATAAAACTTTAGTGGCGTTTCTTCATCGGCAGCTAATATACGAATATCCTTACCTTTCTCAGCAATATCAGTAAAAAAAGTAAAGTTACCTGTATGTAATCTGATTAATGCGAAAGAGGCAGCGGGGATTGCCAAGCCATCTTGTTTCAATTTCGCCGTGTCTAAAGTTATTTTTTTCTTATAACCCCAGTCTGCATTCCACCATGCCGATGCTATGGATGGAACAAACAGAAGAATCACCAATAAAAAACCAATTCGTTTCATTATTTCTCTCAATTGCTTATATATTATTATTGTGACAAAGAAACATTACATTATTATGACTATTTAAAATAAGTAGTATATTTGCCAAAATTAACTGAAAGAAACATTACATTCGCTGGAAATCTTGGAAATGGAACGGTGCGAAGTGAATACTTTTAGACGCCGATAGCCGTAAGGGCATCTGTTTTCACGAAGTCCAGTGAAGCGTAGTGAAAATGCAGGCTTTACGAAACGACGTCAAGTCATTGCGAGGTTATGGGAACATTCCTTGCTGGGTTTGTTTGATGCGAGCGAAGCAGGACGGATCGAGACAACTGAAGGCATTGGCGGGCACGTATTTTTTTGCTGATTTTTCGAGCAGGAAGTCCGGATAAATATTTCGCAAAAATAGCGACTCACCTGCATTATGGCTATTTAAAATAAGTACAGCCCTTTGCGCGATGGGCCTTTAATGAACCCCAGCAAGTAAATTTTCAATTCATGACCAGTTGATAAGTTCATGAACATCGTCTAACTCTTTTAAAGCCTTATTCTCAATCAGCCTAGCAAGTTTTTCACGCCATTTTAATTACAACGCGAATCATTTAAACCGATTTGCCACATTACCCTAGGGTGGCTAAGTAGCAGTTTATGTAGGTATCGATATCACTGCAAAATTTACACTGAAAGGTTCTGAGCCTCTAGCATTGGCATCAACCTACTTAAACGCACCACCTTAAAACCCCTTTTAAACTTGGATTAAATTTAAAAACCTAATTTCGTTTACTGTGAGAGCTTTTCAATTAATGAGTACTTAACTAATTAACCGTCACCCATTCCTATCACCTCAACACTTAACATACCTAAAGGCATATTATTGCTGTCTTCTCCTTCTTTATCATCCACTCCAGTAGCTGCTTGCGAAACCTGAGTAACATTAGCAGTCATATTGCTAGCACCTGTTAAACCTGCAGCCACTGCCACTTGATTGCGCCGGAACGCCTGTACTGACACCGCCAACGGAGATATTATTAGCACCTAGTACTGCAGTTGCTGCAATAATCACGTTTGTTCCACCTATTCCTGCTTCACCCGCATCAACAACCCCTTTAGGTGCAAATAAAAACACATCACCAGGGGATACGCCAGGAGGAGCGGCTGTTCGTATTCCACTACCAGTTGTAATTCTAGGTGCAGGAATTACCAACTTATTAGAGGCATCAAAATATGGTGAATCGACCTTAACCGCCAAAGCTGATTTAGCTCCTTTACCTGCATCAATGGATCCATCAGAAGACCATATCAAAATACTGCCACCTCCGAGGGTAAATACACGAGAAGTATTGACGATAAAATCATTCTTAACAAAAGCATTAATATTGCCTTGTCCTTGAGCAACAATCCCTAATTGATCAGCCGACTTAGCACCCTCACTCACAACCGCTACACCTGCATTGACTTGCCCACCTGGCACCATTATATTGATATCACCGCCTGAAATAGTTTGCAACTTACTAAAAAACAAACTTAAATCACCTTTCCATTTGTTATCTGGGAACAGCGTATCAATAACAGCGAATCCGCTTGCGTTACCTATTGATTTGTTGGATGCCGACGCTGACCCCCCTATCTTTAATTCATTAAAAAACACTTTTGATATAATTGCATTTAACTGAGGCTGAATAGCTAATGCCTTATCACCTGTCAGATTACCAAAAGCGATTAATGCTTGAGATTCAGATAATGATGATCCACCTGGTTGTTGTTGCATATATCCGGTAATCAATGAGTTAATTTGCACAAATTGATCCTTATACAGTGGATTACCACTAATATACTTATCAATAAAGGCAGCATAATTTGGTGCACCCTCATTCAAACCAACGATAACATCCATGGACGAGCCATTACTAGACAAACCGGGGTTGTATACATTACCCACGGTACTTATCCCAACCGAAGACCCTAAGTCAATGTTCCTGCCGGACTTAACTAATACATTTCCGGGACCAGCAACCTCCATCATATAAGTAGCATTTTTTTGGGTTGGATTACCATTACTATCTAAGTCAGTAATAAAAGCAATGTCACGGCCGGCTGAAATTATAGATGCATCATTTGTATCAATTTGCTGTAATTGAATCGAGGCATTTAGTAAATCATTGCCTGCCTGGATGATTGACTGTTTAGGTAAGTTAATTTGAACAGAAGAAATATCTCCGTGTTGCGTAATTATTCTTGCAGGATTTTTGTCGCCTTTATGGACAGGAATATTAGCATGAAGTAATGTTGTATTGCCCGTGCCGGAGTTTATCGCCAAGGTATCAAAAATACTACCTGCAGTTAATTGTTGAGGATCTGAATTATCAGCTATTGGATTATATGCAGTCGGTAATAAGGATGAATCAGCATCTGACATGATCAAACTCGATTGCCTAATACCTGAAGTTATATCCTGTTTTGCTAAGATATTTAAATTAGATACTGGAGAAGGAAACAAAATAATATCGCTATCCAACTTAATACTGCCACTAAATGAAGTTGCATCGAGTGATGCTGGGTACACATGAGCCAAATATTGTTCCTGACTATTAGGGGTAGTATCAATACCCAAAATACTTGAAATAACACTAATATCAGAATTTAAATGGATATCTCCAGCCATTGAATTAAG
>CAJAHC010000042.1 GCA_903939355.1 uncultured Methylococcaceae bacterium
AAAAAACAGGCTTTACGAAACGAAATAGAGTCATTACGAAGCTATGCGAAATACCCCATTGTTAAGTTTGAAGAGATTGAATCTGGAAAAATCGTGGCAGTCTTAGGCATTGGTGGCCTTTTGATAGCGGGTAACCGAATATCAGTTTTACTTGGTAAATACATAGACATGAAGTTTTAATAGAAGTCTATTTTTAACAGTTTAAATTGCTTGATTTTATGTCGTTTACATCAACTCATACAGAATGAATGAGAACCATGCCTAACAAATTAATTTTCCAAAAACTATATTATTCCTGCATACCTTCATAAAGAAGTCTTACTAATAATCTTGCGCCATCATCTTTTTTTAGCTTCGCATAGGAAGGAGGTTGACCGCCCCAACCAACAGCCCGTAAATCTGAGAGTAGTTCGGGATGAAATTGACAAGTGAATGAGCGACGAATTTTTTTAGTTTCAAAGTCCTTATAATTAATGCAAGTTGCTGAACATTCGGTGACTATCTCTCCATTTTTCTCAGCTGTTGAACAAAGAATTTCGATTGAGTCCGGCAGTTGTAATAGCCAGCTTAAAGAACTCCCTGCAAGCATATGACGATAAGGCACAATAGCATCATGAATATTCCGGTAAGCCCAGTTAGCAAACAAAATAGCCTCTTCATTCACCTCATCTTGGTGGAACATGGAAATACTTATTTCACGTTCATATTGAATCATCGTGTCAATAACACCATCATGGGCGTCAGCGGTTAAAGCATGGGCATGAATGAGTTCCAAAGGAATATTTAAGGCTTTTTCTCTTTCTGGCGCTTGGTAAGGCAATAAATTGCGATCACCTATTTCTATGGATTCATTTTTTGTAACCGCAAAATGGTTATCATTCCAGCCGTTAGCAGCAGTACGTCCATCTTGTTTTTTAATATGAAGAGACGCCCCCATTGTTTCGATAAGTGTTGCAACGTCTTTTAATATTTTGAGTGCAAGGCGGGAGGCATCAGCAGGAAAGGAAGTCATTGCCATGATTTCTTTAACGGCACGACGAATAAGTCGGATGTGACATTCAGCAGCTAATTGGTGGCCGACACAAATAAAAATTGCCGGCGCACTGTCAGGGGAACGCGAAATAAGCAGTTTGTCGATTAACTTAAACATATCTTCACGGGGGCATGCTGGCATGCTCCAGGTAGATGGGTCATAGGTTGAGGGATCACCACCTTCTATAATGACGGCATAACCAGAGGTAATTGCTGGAATTACAACGTCGGGATCCATAATTCCAGTTGACCACACTGGCAGCAATATTGAGTTTATAGTAGCGACTTTTTGAGCAATATAAGCAATGTTTTTAGAAGCCCTGACAGATTCGCCCAAGTGGTTAAAGACTACGTGATCCCATGGCTCAATAATGGTTATTGAATTATGTAATAAATCAGGATGAGCAAGTAAAAAATCCAAATCTTTTCGTGAATTAATAACTTTTTCTAAAGGCTCGTTATATTCCCATTCTAGAATTCCATTTGGAGGAAATGGATGTTCATCACTTATTGGGTTTTCTGAAGTTCTATCGGCCAAGAAATAGCCTAATAAAATATGAGCTGATTCAAAAGTTGAATAAGTGTCAGAAGATATTCTCCAGTCAGCTCTGGATAATCTATTTTTGGTCATTTTGTTACGTGTAGGTTAACTTCTAGGTTGTAGAATTTTACCTTATATTACAAGACTACTGACATAATTTAGTTAGGAAAAGAGATTGACCTTGCCTAGAACTTTCGGACACTCGGTTAAGAGAGTAATCTTTAAACCAGAGGTCAATAATGAAACTAAAAAAAGAATCAACAACTTCAGTTATCCGCAACAAATATACAGTCCAATTTAAAGAACAGGTATTGGGAGCGTGCCGATCGTGATCGGTATTCCCATAGTAGCTATTGATTTGGGACTTTCTGAGTCAATGTTATATTCATGGCGATCAAAACTCCGGCAAACCAACCAACCTCGCTTGGGTCACTTTGTGATGCGGGTGGTTCAGTGGGGTTTTTCGATTTTTCAGACAGTTGAAAATACTTTTAACTAATTGATTAAGCTTATATTTTAAAGTAATATTGATGATTGTTCAGAACAAAATGTTCGGCATTGGTTCAGTTTTAAGGCAACGCTGATATTAAGGAGAAAGGCGCTTAGTAATCCTCTACTTAAAAAGAATAAATTTAGCCGTTAGCGCTACTCTTAAGCATTAGGTTGGCGGTTCGAGGCTGTCCGGGGGAACCATATAAATGAAAGCCTTAGAGTTAAATCTAGGGCTTTTTTTTAAGCCTGAAAAGAAAATGTAGCTGAATTGGGTGTACTTATCCGAAAATGTCAGCGATTTATTCCTTATCAATTAAAGTATAATTTGAAAGACCTAAATTAAAATTCTCTACTGATTAATATGATATCGAAGCTCTCGCGTAATATTTTTGCCAGTGTCACATCGCTTTCAATGGCTTTGACACCTTTTTTAAGCCAGGCCTGCACTAGTTTTTTATTAAAAGGTAACGACAATGGCTACGTCTATGGCCGTACCATGGAGTTTGGTATTCCGCTCAAATCTGCACTTATTGTTATACCTAGAAATTTTCAAAATGAAGGTGTTGGCGTAAATGGCAAACCCGGAACTGGCTTAGGGTGGAAAGCACGCTTTGCAGCAACAGGTGCTAATGCTTTTGGAATGCCCATCTTGATTGATGGCATGAATGAAGTTGGCTTGGTGGGCGGATTGCTTAATGCCCCTAATACAGCTGTTTATCAAAACACGCCCGCAGCACAATCGGCTAATAGTATCGCCTCTTATCAAATGCTGACTTTTGCACTAACAAATTATGCAACGATCGAAGAGGTAAAAGCTGGATTTACTAAGATACAAGTCAATAATTCGGTTTTACCTGTTTATAACGGTCCAGTTCAAGTGCGAATGACTTTGCACGATAAATCAGGTAAAAGTATTGTCATTGAATATTTAAAAAGTAAATTAGTTATTACCGATAATCCGGTTGGCGTAATGACCAATGACCCTGAATTTTCTTGGCATCTAAATAATATTGGTAACTATGCCAATCTGACTAAGATGGAGCGCAATCCGCTCGTGATTAACGGTGCCAGCTTTTCACCACCCAGTTCCGGCAGTGGCATGAAGGGCTTGCCCGGAGATTTTTTAAGTCCAAGTCGATTTATTCGCGCCCTGTTTTTGGTTGATGCTGCTCCCAGCGATTTATCAACCGATAAACAAGTAAATAATGCTTGGCATATTTTAGGTAACTTTGATATTCCAGCCGGCGCTGTTACTTTACCCGCAAATAACCCTTATGGTGGCGGGGCAGGGGGTTATGAGACAACTGAATGGTCTACTGTGGCAGATACCAAAAACTTGGTGTATTACATAAAGACTTATGGTAACCAAAGTATTCAGGCTTTCTATTTGAAGGGTGCAGATTTTAATGCAAAACAGATTCGAACTATTCCATTGAACACTGTTCAAACCTATCAGGTTTTAAATTAATTTCCGGCCTTATTCTAAGAAATCGATGGGAACGGAATGTGATCTTTCCGAAAGGGAAAAACGCTAACAGAAGTTACACCAAGCAACTCAAACTGTCCTTAATGCAGAAGCAGCCGCCTGAATAGCTAGCGAATCAGTACAAGTGACTAGTTGTGATGCTGCTTTCCAATAGAAGCAGCATGTGCAAGTCTTTAATTTCAGTCAGTAACTTATAATATTTTTCAGGTATTGGACTAAAGTCTTCTAAAGGCTTACCTTTGCTTATTGCTAAAAGCTTGTTTATAGGTCAAATAATAAAAAAGACAACATTAGCCGTGATTAAAAAACTAATGACAGCGCCAATAACGCCTCCAATATCAATTTCAATAATGAGAGCGCTATATGGTGGGAAAAGGCAGCTGAGCAAGGTTGTTCAAATGCCCAGTATTGTTTAGGTCGGATGTATCGCTTGTTTCAACCGTTAGTTTTTTAGTTTGACTAAAACAGCTAGAAGATTTAATAGCAATAATTAATTGTATCGGTAGCCTAATAAATAAAGGAGGTTGGGAAAACGTAGTTAGCTATGATTGAATTTATAGTGGGTAGTTGATTTAAAACATCTATACTGATATGTTGTAAGGTGTTTATGTAACTACTAGGATAGGTATATGCCAGCAGCTAATTTGAATCAAACAAGATGGACTGTTTCTGTGTCCAAAGATACTGATACTGCATTACGTGTTTTTCTGGCACAGCGTGGTATGAAGAAAGGTGACATGTCTAAATTCATCGAAGAATCGGTGCGATGGCGCGTATTTGATCAGAGTATCACTGAAGTTCAGTCAAAGTTTTCAGATATGCCATCTGATGATTTACAAGCACTGATCGATGAAGCCACTCTCAGTGCTAAAAATGAAATACGCCAAGGTTTCATGGGCAATATAGGTTAATGTTAGTTGTACTTGATACCAATATTCTTATTAGTGCTCTATTAGTTCAAACATCATCCCCTGCAAAATTAATCGAGTTATGGCGTAATGGACGAATTACACTTTTGTCAGCACAGCCTCAAATTGAAGAACTTCATAGAGTCACTCGATATCCCAAAATTCGTGAGAGATTGAATTCTGCTATTGCAGGTCGATTGATAAACGAATTACAAAATTTGGCCACCATTGTGACTGATTTACCTGTTGTTGATATGTCTCCAGATCCTTATGATAACTATCTACTGTCAATAAGCATGGGTGGTTTTGCAGATTACCTGATTACTGGTGACAAAATTGACTTACTTGCCATTAAGAAATTTGAGGGCACAGCAATCGTATCAGTTGCAGATTTCTTCAAACAAACCAAATTCTGATTCTCATTCAGCGTCAAATATTTTCCAGTCGCTTTGGATAAACAGCGTTGTTATTTACAAGTATGAGTTTTCATTCGATTGTTACTTTGGATAAATTATGATTTTATATGATGGCAATATTAACGTCAAATTGGGAAGCAAGAGACGCTGATTAACAAGATTCATAAATGAATGAAAGCTGGTGACAAATAAACGCATTATTCTTTGAAATCAAGACCTACTTTTGGCATTATGGTGACAAACAGCGAGCTTAAGTTGTTGATAAATGGGGATGTCTTACTGAATTGTGATTCCGGTTGTCGCGGGT
>CAJAHC010000043.1 GCA_903939355.1 uncultured Methylococcaceae bacterium
AGATATCAGTGATCAAAATTTGAAAGGACTTAAAGTGGCAATAACTGATGGCTTGATATCAGGTAATTCGCCAATTGTGACTAATAAGAAATCGGCCATACAGCTAGGTAAGGCCTTATTTTGGGACATGAGTGTTGGCAGCGATGGCGTAGCATGTGCTAGTTGCCATTTTCACGCGGGCGCTGATAATAGAACACATAACCAACTTAACCCAGGGGTGCTAAATCTTTCTAATCCGGCAACAGCGAGTAGCTTTAATATTAACCCGTTAAATGAAGGCGGGCCAAATTATTCACTTAAAGCAGGAGACTTTCCTTTGTTTCGCTTTGCAGACCCTGCTAGCAAATACTCAAATGTATTGTTTTCGACGGATGATGTTATCGGCTCTGCTGGTGCTTTCATGCAAACTTTTCAGGGGGTTAATGAGTCGGATAGCGCTACAGATACATGTGCGCCACAAGTTGATCCGCTATTCCACATCAACAACCTAAACACTCGACAAACCACCAACCGCAATACCCCAACAATCATCAACGCAGCGTTTAATTTTCGTAACTTTTGGGATGGTCGAGCCAACAATACCTTCAATGGTGAAACAGCTTTTGGCCTTCGGGATACCAAAGCTAAAGTATGGCTGGCGACAAGTACCAAAAAAGCTAAGCAAATATCAATAAAACTCACCAATGCCTCTCTAGCATCTCAAGCTGTTGCGCCACCGTTAGATATGATGGAAATGTCTTGTCAAGGGCGCACCTTTCGTGAATTAGGAAAAAAACTATCTCACCGTAGAGCTCTTGAGACTCAACAAGTTGCTATAGATGATAGTGTTCTAAGTGAGATTAGAAATATCTCTGGTAACGGGCTAAATACAACCTACGAACAATTAATCAAAAAAGCTTTTAACAAAAAATTTTGGTATGCACAGGGTGCTTATGGTAATTCTAATTCCGGAGCTACCTATACTCAAATGGAAGCCAATTTTGCATTTTTCTTTGGTTTGGCAGTACAACTTTATGAAAGCACCTTACTATCGGACCAAGCTCCTATTGATGAACCACCAGTTGACGATGATGTAAGAGGAACACGATTTCCACAAGGATTCAAGGAAGAAGAAAAAAGAGGCTTAACTGTTTTCAACAATGCCCACTGTAATCTTTGCCATTCTGGACCAACTTTTTCAGCGGCAATCAATCCTGCGACATTTGTAAAATCAAGTTCAAAGGCTCCTTATTACAGGCTGGTTGACCGGACAGTCTTAGGGGAACAAGCCAGCGGCTTTGGGGTAGACAATACATTAATTGATCTAGGCTTTTCCAACACTAGCGTAACCCCAGATGATTATGATATTGGCCTAGGTGGCAAAGACCCCTATGGGAACCCTTTATCATTTGTTGAACAATATCTAAACACACTAAAAGAACCAACAAAGAAGATGATTGATCCAATCAAAATTCTGGCTTGTGAATTTGACAATTCCTTTATTGAAGACTTTATGAAACGTGAATTGATCAAAGATAAGCTTGCTGTTGGTGCTTGCAAATCCAATAATGCGTTAGCAAAAGTACCCTCACCAACTGTTGCCAAAGCTGAATTAGAACGATTCGATCAAGGGCGTCTTTCAGTTGCTACAAGAGGTGCTTTTAAAATACCTACATTAAGAAACGTCGAATTGACTGGTCCTTATATGCACAATGGCAGCATGAAGTCGCTAGAAGAAGTTGTCGAATTTTACAATCGTGGTGGCAACGTAACTAATCGCCGTCATTCTTCCACTTTAGTATTTGAACAAGGATTTACCGAACAAGACAAAAAAGATTTGGTTGCCTTCTTAAAAACATTAACTGATAATCGCGTGCGCTGGGAAAAAGCACCTTTCGACCATCCTTCGCTAAAAGTTTCCCATAACCATTTATTGCAGGAAAATGAATTAGGTACTGGCTTAGCTGACGATAGTTATATTACTATTCCTGCCGTTGGAAAAAATGGACGGACACCTGAGCAAGGCCCACTGATGTCTTTTGATAGCTCATTGCAACCTTAAGGTATCCGTATCAGTAAAGCGCTTGTAAAAGAGACCTGATTTCTACTCATAACTGCAATTGATACCAGTAGAAATTGAAGATGTATAGCAGAAATAGTTTTGGGGTTTTTAAATATGGACAAAGTCTTATGCTAGTAAAGCCGCTTATTGTGGTGATAAATTAACTTGACCGGTATTTTT
The DNA here is from genome assembly GCA_903939355.1 of uncultured Methylococcaceae bacterium. Lineage (GTDB taxonomy): Bacteria > Pseudomonadota > Gammaproteobacteria > Methylococcales > Methylomonadaceae > Methylobacter_C. The sequence continues at coordinate 2,222 of CAJAHC010000043.1, forward strand.
GAGTTACTGAAAAATGAGTAAGTTGTCCAAACATTGGTTGAAACTAGTAGAATTTTCGAGATCCTGGTAAAGGCTTTTCTCAAGTTATTATATAAGCCTGACTATTAAATTTTTTACTTAAATAATAAGCAAACTTAATCTTGTATTTTCAATAAAGCCTTACAGCAATAGCTCTAGTTAATAGCCACTTGATGATATAGGGCTAAACAACCCACTTTGACCCAACATACCTCGAAAATTCAAAAATTACATTAATCAATATATTGCGAGAACTTATTCTTCTATTGAGCTTTTAAAAAATCATTAATTGCTTCCCTAGTGTCTAAATGGATACTTTGATTCGCTGCCTTAGTTTTAAGACCCTGTTCTATTTTCTTGTAACTTTCCTTGCCTTCTTCAAGCCTCAGCATGTATGTCTGTAAGGTCGATAAGGCACTAAAGCGAACATCTTCAGATTCATCCTCAAGTGCGCTGACTAAGTCGGTTATTGTTGATTCTAAAGGTAACTCAAAAGTTTCCAAGCTCTGTGCCGCTGAATTTCTCAAATCGGGGTTAATATCCGTAATCAATAATCTCGCTAACATCATCTCTGATTCCTCACTAGTTAAAGAGCCCAATTGATCGACACCCTCAATTCGGCCATCCTCTTTAGAACCATTAATTAAGTCCATGGCTTCGTCAAACTGATCCATTTCAAATTGCGTTTCACCCTCTGTCATTTGCCTAGTGAATCTTTCAGCTGTATCTGCTTCTAAATCTGTCACTTCTTGAAGGTTAGCGGTTTTTTTAATCTTTTTCAGAGAATGCTTAACTTGTTTATTCGAGGACATTTCTTCAGGGGCTAACATTTTTGAGGTATTCGTATCGATTCTTGGTGCCAAAATAACTAAAGCAATCAGTCCGACAAAAAAAACAAACATTATATTTTTAAAGACATTTGACATAATATGAGACTCTATTTTTTGCAACTGGGCGCAATGAAACCAATATTCAACCTGGCTGTCTTGTGTATTCACTTTTTATCTAGCAAAGATAAAAAAGAATGGTAACTACCTATTTTTGCTTGGATTATTTCATTATTACTTAAGAAAAAAAGATCCAATAAAAAATAATAGGGGACGTACCACGATTAGAAAGGGTTGGTAATCAATGAGGTCCGATTAAGTTGATTTAAGCCGGTAAGTCTCTTAAATATAAATAATAATAGGAAAAGAAAGGGGTCAGACCACTTTCTTTTTTCCTTTCTTTTCTTTTGCTGCTGCGATTAGTTGCTTCTTAAAGGTTGGTGACTTAAGAGAAAAAGGTCTTGATGACAATGGACATGATAGATGCAATTAATATACCTAGCATCCATTTTAGCAAGGTCAGTTTGCCAGACATTTTGGCATCCATACGGTCAATCTTGGCGTCAATACCATCTAGCCTTCGATCTAGTTTAATTAAGTCGTTTTTAGTCGCTAACTGCGAATCTAAGGCTTCAGCCAACACACCTTGCAATGCTTCACTCTCAGCCTTAGCACTGTGCATCTGAAATGTCGGCTGCCTTAAGCTTTTCGACAAATTTTAAACTATCAAAAGTAATGGTAGACATGTGATAAAGCGCCAGATAAACAATTGTATAGTGCTCAATGTAGTCGTAATGGCTACGTGTTGTCAATACGGAATAATGAGAAAACCATGAGAGCTGCTTGGCATCGAAAAGCGATTAGGCAGTACGAGGTGAAGATAACTGAAACCGTATCGAGGTTTTCATACCTCTTTAAGAGACTTACCGGCTTAAATCAACTTAATCGGACCCCATTGATTACCAACTCTCTTTGATTGTGGTACGTCCCCTATTATTTTCGTTATTTTGCTATTATTTTGCCTATTATTTTGAATTGTAATATGTAAATTAAAGAAATAGAATAGCCTTGACGTATTTAATACCTGTGATCTACTCAACTTTAAATCCATATATGAACAAACAAAGATTTCATAAAACATTACTACTGATCACCTTATGTATCGGCATGCCGCTATCAGCACAGGCGGAAACGCTCTACAACTGGACTGGTCCCTACGCTGGTATCAACTTGGGGGCTGTTTGGACAGGCTCTGAGCTAACAGCCAACCATAGCGACTTTCTTCCAGATTCCAGTGCTTACGATGAACAGTTAAACAACACCGCGGTTAACCCGGGTCTCCAGTTTGGCTACCTCAAACAATTGCAAGATCATTGGGTAGTAGGTGGTGAAGGAGACTTTACTTATCCTGCCAGCAGTAGTCAGTATCAGCAGACTGATAACGCAACGGGAGAATTTGATCGTTTTACCGTCCATAACAATCTGCAAGGCTCCTTAAGGCTCCGTGCTGGGTACGCCCTTGAACGCTTTCTGCCCTATTTAACAGCAGGTGTCAGCTTTGCCAGCTTGGGGCTTAATTATAATAGTGAGGCAGATAACTACGGTAAAACCACCACACAAACTGGCTGGGTGTTGGGCACAGGGCTTGAGTATGGCGTACTGGAT
>CAJAHC010000044.1 GCA_903939355.1 uncultured Methylococcaceae bacterium
GGTAAATTCTATTTTATTCATCACATTTGTCTCAGTTTATTAATGGCATCCGCTAAGCGTTCAGCGCCATCAATGGGGTTATTATCGAAGACCATCATGTACTTAAATTTAGCACCGACTTTGGACTCCCAGAGCTTACCCAGCTTAAGTTTTAATTCTGAATCAGAATTATCCCTATCATCGCCTTTGGTTTCTATAAGAATAATTTTGCCACTGTCGGTTTTGACTATAAAATCCGGGTAGTGATTGATAAAACCATTAATCCTGAAGCCTTTACCTCTGGACAGGTTTCGGTGCCACCACTGAATATTTTCAAGATTGGCAAATTCATTAATGGCCCTGGCTTCAAAAATTCCCATTACCGCTTCGGTACTATAAAGGCTTTTAGGTATGTCCTGTGCATTGGCGGATGGTGTAATTATTTCCGGTAACGTAAAGTTAGGCTGAATCAGGATAGTATCAAGATCCAGATAATCAATAAACGTTTTATGAGCATGGACACCGGATAGCGTGTTAATTTTTTGTTTTATTTTTCTGACATAATAAATATCCCGTTCCAGTGCATCGTGTATCTGGCTATCACTAAAAGATTCGGTAATTCGACTGATGTAATTTTTTATTTCCGGTTCAAAAAAAGGAGTCATATTGCCAATTAGTGTTGTTAGCCTGGCGTTTAAATTCATCAACTGGCTGTCCCGGTCACCTTTTAAAATGATCAGGTTGTATTTTTTTCGTTCAGCAGGCTTGGCTTTAAAGGGTGTAACTTTATATTCACCTTCGTCTACATATTCCAAGTCAAGCCGGTATAACTCTGTTTCAACATCTTCAAAGCTGATAGTGGCATCAGCCTTGCCAAGGTTAAATTCCTTTAACAATAAATCCTTCTCAAACAACTGGGTGGTCTCGTCTTCAATCCAGCCTTGCGGCTCGACATGAATAAAAAACTGGGGAATTTTCAACGCCAAAGCATCGTCTCTAAAATTACCTTTAAGCTTATGCTTGTTCATTTTATCTTCCAGCTCGCTGGGAATATCAATATTCAATGCCTCTCGTGCTTGTTCTTCGTAAGTCTTGGTGGCAATAATGGCTTGCTGTGTTAAAGCGTCAACCGCTATTTCACTAAACGTTCGGCTATCGCTGATATCATTTTCATTACCATTTACGGCATTAATGACGTCAGGATTAAGCACAAGATCGGTTACCTCGTAACCCGCCGGATTATCACTGATACTATTTTCATTGATCTTGTTAGGCGGGTCTATTGAGGCAGGGTCATAAGCGTGCGTTTCAAAAAGATCATCTGTTTCAGGTGATTGATTAGCTTCCACTACCGCTTGTGTAGTGATGCGATAATCTTTATCAGAAAAACCCGCCCGATTGAGTCCCTTTACAATATTTTGCAAGGTTGCGCTAAACACACTGGAGGCAGTAAAGACATAACTGGTATTTAACAACTCATGGCCATGTTGCTGAACATGCGGCATACGCAGTATGCGGCCAAGAATTTGTTCCACATCGACCGCCGACGATTTATCTGCCAGAGACGCCAAAATATAAGCAAAAGGACAATCCCACCCTTCTTTAAGCGCATTAACCGTAATGATGTAACGTACCGGACAATCACGACTCATCAGATCAAGGCCTTTTAGCTCGTTGATATCTGCTGTTTTAATTTTTATCTGCGCTTCCGGAATACCGGCGTTAATTAACTGCTCTTTGGTTTTCTCGAAGGTGGTATTGTTTTCGCCGGTACGGGGTTGTGCCTGAAATAAAACAATGGGCCTAATGTATTTTCCGCCGGCGGCTTCTTCTTTAATGGCGATATCTTCAAGACGTTTCCGCAGGATGATAGCGCTTTCAATGGCTTCATTACGACTGGGTTGATTTGAAACAATCACCGGCAGTTTAACCATGTGCTGTTTTTTAAGAGCCATCGCATCAACATAGCTAATAATGTTGCTGTTATTTCTTGGGGTTGCTGTCAGGTCAAAAATAAAATGTGGATTGAGATTAACCAGCATTTCTACCGAAAGATCGGTTTCGGCATTATGACTTTCATCGACAATGACAATGGGTTCCAAGCCGCGAATCACGTTGATTAACGCCGTAGCATCATAGCCCGTTAGCAATAATTCATTTTTATCGGCCTCATTAGCGGCAAAGGAGGCCAGATAAGCATTGTCCTGAAAGATTTTACGATCTTCTTTGTTCTTGGCTTTTAAACTGCCAAAGCTCATGACAATAATAGACAATTGCTCACTCACCGTATCAACTGAAAAGCCTGCGCCCATCAGCAGGTCGCGCTTTTCAAAAACTGCCACGCGATTACTGAAAAGCTGATTGAGTCGTCGTCGATAAGGATGCTCTGCATTATCTAAATGTCGAACGGTTTGCTCCAAAATAGACAGGGATGGCACCAACCAAACCACCAATTTAC
>CAJAHC010000045.1 GCA_903939355.1 uncultured Methylococcaceae bacterium
ATCCATATCTTCTTCCATATCTCGCAGTAATTGAAATACTGCCTCACGATGGGTTACTTTAGCGCGAATGGTTTTAAATAACTCAGACTGCCGGACAAAAGATCGTCGACTAATCCAGTGAATACGAAGAAAATCTGGAAAGCTCTCACTGCCAAGTCGAGTTACCATCGCCTCCCAACGGTCTTCCAACACTTTCATTTCATGCAGGTGTTCATTATCACGATGCAACACTGAGAACAGATAGTTTTTCAGTAGGTCAGTCGATGAAAGACGCACACCACGGGCATTTAGAGTTTCAAATACTTTATAGGCATTTAACTCATCGGTAACGCTGATAACCGTAAAAAAGAGTCGATCACTCATGGTTTCCACCAAGGTAGCCAAGGCAACCCCCTCATCACCGCCTGATTTTTTTGCGTAATCACGCACTCGCTTCTCAAACCATTCAAAAGCTTTACGTAAACTATGCTCCGAAGCTCTAAAGCCCCGTTGCGGTAAATGTCCCAGTTGTACTAGATACGTTTGAAAATAATGATCATTATTCCGGTTAAGCGTCAACTTTGTACGTGAAACGAGCGTGACAGGGTCAAGATAACCAATATAGGTCTGGCGAATTTGATCCAATCTCTGTTGGTTATGTTCTGGTTGATTATTGTCTGCAATTAAACGCTGAAGATTTTTTAGAGCGGCTAACACAATTAACGTTAAGGTAGTCAGTCGTTGTTGACCATCGATGACATCGAAACTTTTTTCGTCTTGAGATTGCAACACCAGATAACCCATATAATGAGCCGGCTCTCCGTCTTCTTGAATAGTGCCAAGAATATCTGCCCACAGGTCTTCCTACTCATCATCTGTCCAACTGTAATCTCGTTGAAAACGTGGAATGCGATAAGTCAGCCCATTGCCAATTAATTTGCGATAGGTATTGTTTTCAGTTTTAAAATTGGTCGCTGACATTATTTGCGTTTGATCCTATGTGTGAGGATTTGATATTTTATTTACTTATAAACTCCAGTGGATAGTAAACAAATCTTCACTCTCAAGTTTCTGATTAAGTTTGCTTTCCAACTGCTCAATTAAGGCTTCTCGTCGCTCATCTACTTCATCCTGACGATCAAACAATTCCTTGCGTTGTTTATTGCGCGCGCGTTCCAAATCCCGTTGGTTTTTCTGCCATGATAACTTTTCTTCCAGTGTCGGCGCGATCTTTGCCTGACGGCGCACTTCTTTAATCTGTTGGTCAATATCCTTGATGCCATGTTCCAGACCGAATTTCAAATCATCCGCCCAGTGATCAAGCTTATTCACTTCTTCTTCAAAAAAGCTCAGGTTACGACTGTTGACCATTTTGATAATATCATTTTTAGAGCTGGTCAGTGCGGTTTCAAGTTGGGTGCTGACTAATACACTTTGCAACTGGCAATGAGCGGCGGGTAACTGCATCAATTTTTGTGCTGTTTCAGCCGGCAATAGCTTGCCGTCACTAGTCTCGGCTGCAAACATCAGATGATCTTCCGTCCGCTCCAAAGCTTCTATGCTAAAACGCTGTAATTTTAACGTGCCTGATTGCCCCAGTAGGGATTCAATGACGCTAATTTTTGCGCCATGGGCGGCATAATCAAAGCTAATTAGTGCTGTGGGTGTCGCTTTATTTTTTGCTGTTTCCAGCACCCATTCGCCTAGTGGATGATTGAGACGATAGACGTGGGCGTTAACAGACGTTGTACTTTGGCTCTGACCTCGGGCAACGAGTTGATAGTCACCTAGTGGCACTTCTTGTGTAACATTATCATGCAGATTAAATCGGTGTAGATGGTCATCAAATCTTGCGTAAGCTCTTAGTTGATGCTGCGTTACTGCCCAAAACCAACGGCTAATTTTATCTAAGCGTTGTTCTGCTTGATCCAACTGTAACTTGAGTAGGTTGTGAATGTCTTCATCAAAATTATCTAATAGCTGTTGCCGAGTTTCAGTCATCTGTTTGTTAATGTCACCTTCCATTTCCTGTTGGAGTATGGTGAAAGCGGCTTCAATTTGTTCGATAGTGCGACAGGTTTCGTAAATGGTTTGGATGCGTTTTTCAAAATCGATACCCGATTCAATTGAACCCAACACATCATCAGATGCACCAAAGACACCATCAAATAAATGAAACTTATCCGTTAACAGTTGCAGTACACGCTGGTCGGCATAGTTACTTTGGTTAATGAAGTTGATAACGACGACATCAAATTTTTGTCCGTAACGATGGCAGCGCCCTATACGTTGTTCTACACGTTGCGGATTCCAAGGTAAATCATAGTTAATAACCAAGGAACAAAACTGTAAGTTGACCCCTTCGGCACCCGCTTCAGTGGCAATCATAATTTCAGCATGAAACTGAAAGTGTTCAATGAGTGCCGTGCGTCTATCAATTTGCGGCGAGCCGGTTATTTTGTCGGAGCCTTTATTTTCTAATAGCCATTGCCGATAAATCTGAGTGGTTTCCGGACTATTATTGGTGCCGTTAAACGTGACCAATTTATCAGAGTAATGATTGGCAGCAAGATAACGTTGCAAGTATTCTTGGGTACGTTTGGATTCTGTAAATATCACAGCTTTACGCGGCGCATTCATGAGCGCCATTTGTTCAAAACCTTGATTCAAGGCAATCGATAGAGCTTGAGCTTTGCTATCGTCACTAATTTTTTCAGCTTGCTCAATGAGGTTTTGAAGTTCAAGAATTTCAAGCTCCAACTGTTCTTTGTCTATGACTTGTTCAGAATCGTCTACGCTATCGTTGTCCAGTTCTTCCAGATAATCGGTTTCCAGATCATCACTTTCAATCAGCTTGGTAATAAAAGCAGTATCATCAACTTGGTGTTCACGTAGCGTTTCTAGCCGGAATTTGATGGTAATGAGTGTGTTATGTACAGCATGGGTACTTGAAGCCAATAGCTTGCGTAGGATGAGTCCCGTAAGATGGCGTTGACGCTTGGGTAGCGCATAGCTGTCTTCACGTTCTAGTAAAGCAGTAATGCCATTATAGAGCTGCATTTCAGCATGTGAGGGCGTAAACGGAACAGTAATGGCCTTACGCTGCGTGTAACGGATATATTCAAGCACCTGTTTACGCAAGGTGCGCTTTATAAAACCTTTTAATCTATCTTTAAGTTGGCCGATACCATCGTTGCCCATGTAGTGCTGACGAAACGACTTTTCATCACCAAAAAGATGTTCATCTAATAGGGTTGATAAACCATAAACTTCTAGCAAAGAGTTTTGTAAGGGCGTAGCGGTCAGTAATAATTTTTGCCGCCCCGATAAGGAGCGCTTTATGGATTGCCCCATTTTATTGCTGGTACGATAAGCATTTCGTAGCTTGTGGGCTTCATCCATGACCACCAAATGCCATGGTTCAATAAGTAAAGATTCTTCTAAGCGTACGGCAAAATGGTAAGAAAGAATGTTGATGCAGTTATTGTGGAGCGGATTAGGGATGCCTTGCTTTTTTAATTGTCGCCAAGTATTGGCATCAAGAATCTGGGAAGGTAAGTTGAACTTATCTTGCAGTTCTTGCGCCCATTGTTTGCGTAACGAGGCAGGGCAGATGATGAGTAATTGACGTTTGCGCTCAGCCCAATATTGACAGAGCACCAAGCCAGCTTCAATAGTCTTTCCTAAACCAACCTCATCAGCAAGTATCACGCCTTTGTTAAAGGGATTATGCAGCGCAAACAGAGCCGCGTTAATTTGATGAGGATTAAGATCAACTGTCGCATCAAATAGAGACTGAGAAAGCCTGTCAACACCATCAGCAGCGAATTGACGAGTCAGCTCATAGGCGTAATATTTAGCATGATAATCCGTTATAAAATTGTACATTACCAGTCACTAAGGCGATATCCCAGAATAACCTGAATGATACAATACTTTTATTTATTTTAAAGTCATAAAAACAGACAACGAAAAAAGTCCAAAAAATCAGCTAGATTCTTAAATACTTTTCAATGTGTTTACATATCAAAAAATATTTCAACTCCCAAAATGGCTTTTATAATCATCCATAGAACGTCTAATGACTTCATGTGCTTCATCCCGGCCATAAACATTTGTAATTTCACAAATACTTTTTTCACTCGGCAAATGCTTATAAGTTAAAAAATAATGTTTGAGCCGGTTAATGTAAGACTCTGGACAATCTGAAACATCATTCCATTGTCGATAGAATTCGTCACCTCTCATCACTGCAATAATTTTGTCGTCTGCTTCACCACCATCCAACAAACGAAATCCACCAATTGGAATGGCTTGCAATAAAATATCGCCATGAGTAACACTACGTTCACTTAAAACGCAAATATCCAAAGGATCACCATCACCTTTAGCTACTTCTTTTCCGGATTTTAACGATGCATATTCGGCAACTTTTTCAGCACAATAGGTTTGTGGAATAAAACCATAAAGCGTAGGAATCATGTTGGAAAACTTTTGTGGCCTATCTATTTTAAGATAGCCACTCTCTTTATCAATTTCATATTTA
>CAJAHC010000046.1 GCA_903939355.1 uncultured Methylococcaceae bacterium
CGCCCAACGGAAATCGTAAAAGCATTAGAATTACTGATCGAAAAAGAGCCGTCTTATGCTATCAAAACGGCTGGTTCTGACGACCTTATGGCGTATGAAGAAGTCCCAAAAATGTTGGGATCATTGCATGCTAAAGCATTAAAGCTGGCACAGGCTTCAGTTAAAGGATGCAGATGCTGATAAGCAAGTCGCTGAAACAAAAAAAATAGAAGCTAAGGATCTGGTCGCTAAAGAAGCTGTACCCGTTGATGAAGTTCGGGTTTCCTATGTCCCTGATTTTGTAAAAGATGAAATTCGGCAACAAGTGCGTACTGAATTACGTGATGAAGTGGTTGACGATGTGATGCAGAAAGCTAAAAAAGAACAGTGGGGTATTCCAGGAGCATTGCCAGAATGGGTTAGGAAATTTAGGTTGTCTGGCGATATGCGTATCAGAGAGCAATCAAGCTTTTATGCCTCAGACAATTATCAAAATTCTCAACCTAATCCTATAGCTTACTATGATTGGTTGGCGGTAAATGCCAATTTTGCTGAGAACTTGAATACCGAGTTGAATATTAATCACGACCAGAACCAGGCGAGAGAAAGGGTGCGTTTGGGAATTGACGTTGATATTGCTGAGGGCGTTGCTGCTGGGATGCGGTTGGCGACGGGAAATATCCGCAACCCAGTTTCGACCAATCAGACTATGGGGAATTATAATAGTCGCTACGATTTTAATATCGATAGGGCTTTTTTGAAATATAGTAAAAATGACGACAATAAGTTTAACTGGTTAACAGTGATGGCCGGTCGTACCCCCAATCCATTTTTTACAGGTGGTAGTGAATTGGTATGGGATGAAGACTTATCTTTTGAAGGCGCTTTCGTTTCTGCGCGTCATCGACTGAGTAGTTCTGAGCTTACTTATTCTCTGGGAGGAAAAGGACCTACCGTGTTTACAACAGCCGGTCTTTTTCCATTGCAATCAGCAGATGGTTTAAGTTCACGAGATAAATGGTTATATGGTGGTCAGGCGGGTGTAGACTGGGGACTGAGTAACCAAGATATATTCCAACTAGCGGGTAGTTATTATAGTTACCAAAATCTCCAAGCAGTTACTAATTCAGCTTCGTTAATGAATGCCTCGGGAGTTGGATGTAATACTAATACTGCTGTACAGAATCAATCGGCACCTCAGTATATGCAGTTTGGAAACACCTTAACTGCAATTTGTAATAACGCAGACGGAAGGCCTGGTATGGTTGGTCTTGCATCTGGGTATAACATACTTAATATTAACACTGTCTATGATTCGTCATTTTTTGCGCCTACGCATATAAAACTGAGCGCTGATTATGCAAAGAATTTAAATTACAATACTGATAAATTCGACAGTGTTATTGTAAATGGTGAGGGTGGATACGGCCAACCTGCCCCCCAAAATGGTCAGACTAATGCTTTTCAGGTCAGAACGGATATTGGTTGGCCAAAATTTGATTCGTTTGGTAAGTGGAGTGTTTTTACTTATTATAAGTATGTGGAACGCGATGCGGTGCTTGATGCGTTTTCTGATTCTGACTTCCATCTTGGTGGTACCAACGTCCAAGGCTGGACAATCGGTGGCAACTACGGTTTGGTTAAAAATGTATGGCTAACTGGGAGATGGTTAAGTGGTAATGTCATATCAGGTGCACAATATGGTGTTGATGTCATGCAGCTTGATCTTAATACTCGTTTCTAAAAGGTTGGATTGATGAGTACGTTTTATAAACCATTTGTGGTGTTCATTTTTTTAATGGGAGGTTTACTTCCCAATTTATCGTTAGCGGCCCCTCGCGCAGCTGATGGTAACAGCAAAGCGTTAGCAAAGTTACAAGCGATGGTTAAAGAGGCTAATGTGGAGCGTGACTTGCTTAAAACAGAAGCAAGTAAAATGACTGCTGAGATAGAGCAGTTAAAGAAAGATATTGCAAGCAAATCCTCTAATGAAGAACGGGTAAGTGGTGAATTGGCGGCACAAAAAAGTAGCAATGCTCAAGTGGCTAGTACGCTACAACAAACACATGCAAAATTATTAGAGATTATTGAAAAGCATAACGTCATTAATCAATCTAAAAACGAATTAAGCGCACTTCATAATGACTTGAAAATGAGTCACACACTTAAAGAAACCGAATTACAAAACTGTGAAAGTAAAAATATAAAATTGTATGAAGCCGCAGAAGAAGTATTGAATGCTTATGAGCATA
>CAJAHC010000047.1 GCA_903939355.1 uncultured Methylococcaceae bacterium
CCAAATAAAAAATAAAACAGCCGATATCATTATCAATGAAGTGATTGCAGCAATTAAAGGTGGTGCAGTCGTTGTACAGTTTCGTGATAAAGAGTCTTTAGATGCGATTTATTTAGCCGATCAGTTAGTTAAAGTTTGCCATGAATATAAAGTGCCCTTACTTATTAATGATGATATTGAGTTGGCAATTAAAGTAGGTGCAGATGGTGTGCATATTGGTAGAGAAGACGGAGCGATTAGTGAGGCAAGAGACCGTTTGGGTGCTGATGCCATTATAGGTGTTTCTTGTTATAACTTTGTGGAGCAAGCTTTAGATGCACAAGAGCAAGGCGCTACTTATGTGGCTTTTGGCCGATTTTTTCCGTCCTCATCAAAACCACTGGCTGCACCGGCCGAATTAGATACCTTACGAAAAGCCAAATTTCTATTGGATATTCCTATTGTCGCCATCGGTGGTATTTTACCTGAAAATGGTGGTCCCTTATTAACCGCAGGTGCAGATTTACTTGCTGTTATCGGTGGCTTATTCGAGACTCAGCCAGAGCAATCTGCTAGGGCCTATCAGGCCTTGTTTGATAATTAAGGCTACGTTTTTCCTCTGTGTACTATTTTTAAAAGGTTTATATAATTTCTTTAACTTAATTTTAGTAAAGGTAATGTTGAACCAACTTGAAACTTTATCTAAGAATTTATGGTGGACCCTTAAGGGTTTTTAATTTCTTGGAAGATTAATTAACTGATTTTCAATATTTATCTTATGGCAATCTATCACGACTTATTATTTTTGTTGTTACCTTATCCCGATCTCTCACCTCTGCTGCTCATATTGTTAGTTGGATTTTATGCGGGCACTCAGAACACATTAGCGGGGGGTGGTTCTTTTATTACTTTCCCCGCCTTGCTATTAGCTGGTCTCGATCCATTAGCAGCCAATATAACATCGACCGTGGCACTATTTCCAAACCAAATAACCTCGTTTTGGGGTGGGCGTAAATTGGCAGGAGGGGTTCGTGAAATAACCCTAGGCAAGTTATTTGGTCTCAGTGTGTTGGGTGGATTGATTGGAGCATTGCTGCTACTTAGTACCCCAGTAACTATTTTTTCTCGCCTCGTGCCATGGTTGGTATTATTTGCAACGACAATCTTTATGTGGGGAAGTTTTCGTAAAAAACCAATCAATGCTGTGTCTAACATACCTATTCCCTTATTGGCGATGATTCAACTCTTGATTGGAGTTTATGGCGGCTACTTTGGAGGCGGTATAGGTTTATTGATGTTAGCAATTTTAAGTATTGCCGGCCAGAAGGTTCGTATGGCCACTGCTACCAAGAATGTATTGGCCATGGCGATGAATGCTTCTGCAGTTATTTTATTTACTTTCTCTAGTCATGTTAACTGGTCTGTTGCACTAGTATTATCAATAGGCGGAATAGGTGGAGGCTTCGCTGGTAATTGGCTTGTTCATCGTTTGCCGGAAAAAATAATGCGCGGTTTTGTTGTTTTAGTGGGTGTTACTTTGACAGTCTGGTTATTTCTAAGGTAATTTGCAAGACTAGTTCTTTGATAGACAATGAATAAACTCAATCTACGTCAAAAATGGGTATAGGATAAAGTGTAAAAGTTCATATTTGATCTGGCAATATTAGAATTTAGTCAAAATTAATTCTTACATTGACTGGCAACTAAGTGCCATCAGAAGACATTCACCAACAGCAGCTTTAATGCGATTAATATGGTAGTTTTGGATGATGATCATAGGTTTTTCTTCCAATATTTTGAGCAAAAAAAAGCCCGATCAGTTTAAGTGATCAGGCCGGTGGGTTTTCTTTCGGACATAAAAAAAACCTACATTTTCATGTAAGGCTGATGGTTTTCTAAACTATCGTGACCGCTAGTCCAAGCCTCAACCGATCAACCGATCAATCGAACGATCTCGTCGGCTTTATGAGCAAGGAGTGGATGTAAATCTACTCCGACAGTACGTTCAGCGTTGGTTTACTTGGCTGCACGGTGGACTACGCAACAGGGTTAGTAATACAGGTGGCTTTAACCGGATTTGGCTATTTGTATTGAAACACCTTCGCTGAAAATATTGGAAACGGAGCGATAGCGAAGTGAAGATTTTTAGTCCGCGATAGCCGTAGGGCATGTGTTTTCACGAAGCGAAGCGTAGCGTAGTGAAAATGCAGGCTTTACGAAACGGCGTCAAGTC
>CAJAHC010000048.1 GCA_903939355.1 uncultured Methylococcaceae bacterium
AGACAGTAAAAAAGAAGTGGACATCATTTTCAGAATTTCAGGTTTTCAGTTCTCCAGAGTCCCAAGTTTTAGATATTGGAAACACTGAAAATACTCATGTTATAAAAGACAGGAAAAACAAATGTGCGTCATGTCAGGTTTTTAGTTCTTCAGTATGACCTCCTTAAAAGCTGTAAAGAATGAGGTTTTTGAAATCGAATAAATTTACTGTTGACAGTTACAAAAAAGTTGATAGAATCGCCGCAAGTTGACCATATAGGTCAGCTTAAACCTGAAATTGAAAAGTATCTTCGAACGCTCACCGAAGATAAAATTAGTTTTTACATCGTCAATTAGGACTGAGCAGCCCGAATTTGTTTCTACCTCGCAAGCGCGGAAATTTCAATTTCTCCATTTAATTTTTAATTGGAGATTTACCGTGTCGATTTATAAAAAAGAAAGTAACACTCCCGATCCATATTCATTAACCAGCTTTTCACAAGCAGCTTTATTTTGGTTTGAATTTGGTTTTAATGTAATCCCTCTTGTGCCTCATGAAAAGAGATCGGCCGTGAAATGGGATGATTGGCTTGAAAATTTAACTGTTGAAAAAATTATTTCCTATTGGACCAATAACCCCGATCATGAAGTTGGTTTTATCGTCGGAAATGATTACATCGTTTTTGATGCTGATAGCCCAGAATCTTTGGCTAAATTACATGAAATTGAGGAAGCCTTTGATGTCAGTTCTGATTTAATCGTTAAAACAAAAAAAGGTGAACACCATTATTTCAGGTTGGCTGAAGGTGTTCATGCCAAATCTGATGCGCATTCAAGCAAATTATATCCCGATCGTTTGGATGTGAAGACTGGGCGTGGATTGGTGGTTATGGCCCCCAGTACAGGAAAAGAAGTTGATATTTGTGAAGTTGATAGAGCGGATGACTTAACCGAAGTTGATCAGGTTTTTTTGGATGCTGTTGCCAAGCACAACGGTCGCCAAGCACCCAGACCTGCTCAGCCTAGCGCATTATCAGATAAACCTAGAGTGCAAACTACCTCTCATAAACAGCTTGTGTCTATGCTAGCTCATTTACCTGCAGATTGTGGTTATGATGATTGGCTGAAGGTGCTCTTGGTCATTTATCACGAAACTGGAGGTAGTACGGAAGGTTTGGAAATCGCTATAGATTGGTCCAGTACGGGCAAATCCTATAAAGGTCGATCTGAGTTGGAATCGAAATGGCGGTCTTTTAAATCGAATGTCGCCAACCCTGTCACCGTTCGCACACTGACAAAAATGCTGGAACATCGAGGTGTGGATTGGATGGAAATAAGTGCTGAAAGTGAAAGTGCTTTTGAATTTTATGACCCTGCTGCATCTTCAATACCTGCTAATGGTGAATATGTTTGGGCAACCGATGAGCAAGAATATGTCAATCCTTTTGATAAGTTTACGTTGTGTGGAAGATACGAAGAAATAGAACGAAATACTATCGAGCCGATATTTGTTATGGAAGGCTTAGCCATTAAAGGGCAATACTCTATTTTGTTCGCCGCTCCGAATACAGGTAAAACGGTAATTACATTACGTCTTTTAATTGAAAGTATAAAGAAGGGTAATATTAATCCCGCGATGCTTTATTATTTTAATTGGGATGATACTGCGACTGGATTAC
>CAJAHC010000049.1 GCA_903939355.1 uncultured Methylococcaceae bacterium
GGTTAATATGCTTAGTTATAGTTCTCTTACAGCGTTCCTGATTGCATTAATTTCTTTGGCTATTCTGATCCTATGGGAGCAGCCATTTATGAAAAAATATTCTTTTTTTCAATTGTTTCAAGGTGTTTTAATCGCCATTACTGTAAGCATTCTTATCAACCAAAATTTACTCCATTTTCATCCTGAATGGGCACTTAAAGATAATCATTTAGTCACCTTACCCTTACTTGAAAATACCAGTGATCTCCTAAAGCAACTGCATTTCCCAGATTTTGACCAAATCAATAATCCAGCCATTTATTTAATTGCTTTGACCTTAGCTGTTGTCGCCAGTTTAAAGACACTGCTTTCAGTGGAAGCGGTCGATAAAATGGATCCACTTAAAAGAGTCACATGTCCTAATCGAGAGCTCATTGCCCAAGGTATCGGTAATACTTTTAGTGGCTTACTCGGTGGCTTACCTTTGGCCCAAATTGTTGTAAGAAGCTCTGTTGGTATTCAATCAGGGGGTAAATCAAAAGCAACAAGTATTATCTCTGCATTACTATTACTATTTGCCGTTCTTTTAATTCCACGATTACTTAATCAAATACCTTTAGCCAGTTTGGCAAGTGTTTTACTTATTGTTGGTTATAAACTGGTTCGTCCAGAAAGCTTTAAAGTTATGTACAAGGCCGGTGTGTATCACTTTGTCCCTTTTTGTTTAACCATTTTGGGTATGATTTTCACTGACTTGCTGCTTGGGCTTCTTATTGGCTTAATCGCAGCCTTATTTTCGATATTATTAGAAAATTATAAAAGTGCTTTTTATTTTAATGAGTCGCATATCGGTAACAAAACAATTATCAGATTTTCAGAACATGTTTCTTTTTTAAACAAGGCCAATATTAAACAAACTCTAGAAAAACTAGCTGATAACTCAGAATTAATAATTGATGCAACCCGCTCTAAATTTATTGATTATGACATTTTCGAAATTATTGAAGACTTCAAAATTGAAGCCAAACGAAAAAAGATTAAGCTCTCAATAGAGAATTTACGTGGCTATGGGGTGTTAAAGCCATTGGAAAACGTTAGAGCGCCAAATTACCATTCTCAACGGGCGCTAACTCCTCGAAAGGTATTAAACCTTTTAAAAGACGGTAATGAACGCTTTGTTAGTAATCTGCACTCTAACCGTAATTTACTGGAACAGATTAATGATACTCAGCAAGGCCAATTTCCTATCGCCATCATTCTTAGTTGCATGGATTCTCGAACATCCGTCGAGTTAATTTTTGATCAAGGCTTAGGTGATGTATTCAGCACTAGGATAGCCGGTAATGTAATCAATGATGATATTCTGGGTAGCATGGAATATGCCTGTATGCTGGCAGGATCAAAATTGATCGTAGTATTGGGGCATTCCCATTGTGGAGCAATCATAGGTGCCTGTGATCATGTAGAGTTAGATCATCTAAGTGGTTTGTTAGAAAAAATAAAACCGGCTGTCAATGCGGTAGAAATTGACGAATCGACCCTAGTAACTGGGGATAATGAGAATTTAGTTCAGAAGGTGGCTAATAAAAATGTAGAACTAAACGTTCAACTCATAAGAACGAAAAGTCCATTATTGGCGGCAATGGAATCCAACAGTGAAATCGCCATAGTGGGTGGGATGTATGATATTGAAACAGGAAAAGTTAAATTCTATGTGGATTTAGATGGTTTCCAATCGGCTACTTATATCGCTTAATCGTAGATAACATAGTTATACGGTTACTATAAATGGTCTATTTTAAAGATGTCTTTATAAATCTGAGCTTAGTTAAGAGAATACTCATCTGTATTTTCCTTATTGGCTTATTTATTAGCCTGTACGATGTGCTACTACATACTTTATTGGTATGTTTACATTTAACTTTTGAATGGGTTGAATATATGCTCGAAGAAATTATTGAGCATACTTTTCATACTAATCGTAAGCAAAGTCAGCTAGTTGTTTTTTATTTGTTTTGGTTAATTGGGTTTTATGGTTTGTATCGATTAATGAGTATTTCATATCGAATATCTGAATCACTAAAAAAACAACTTTCTGATATGAGCTGTTATTATCAATCCTATGTTTCTCAGCAATTAACAAAACTAACAGCCACGCAAAAAATAAAGTGGACATCTTCTTTAATGGCAAGTGTATTTTTGGTAGTTATTTTTACCTTTATGTAACCCATTTGGCTTTTTGGATGGTTCACAGAGTAGGGAGTTTTTAGTCCAAGTAACCATCCACTCTTTACTTAACTCAGGTTAAATTTGGATGCGACAAAATGTCGCAATATGACTGGACAATCTTTTTTAATTGATTTATTCTACGCATCCCTTACGTAGTGTTCTTATTTTGAAATGGCCCTAAATGTTTCAGTAAGTAATGAGGAGAGGGCGGCCAGTTCATGCTGGTAAAATAACAATAATAATCGCTACACACTTAAAACTGCGCTTTCGTTAGGCAGCCGTCTTTATGTAATGACACTCACAAGATGGAGCCCATGTAATGTGGGCTTTTTTATGCCTGCAAGAAAAGAAAATAGCTTAGCAATTTCCTGTCAAATTCTGCAAATCACTCTCGCTGTATTTGTTAACTCCACCAGTGCTTAGTGCACCATAGCAAGATAAGATTGAGCAGTGGTATCGCCTTGTTCTGCTGCTAATTTAAACCATTTAAAGGCTTCCTTAGCATTTTGCTTAACGCCATGCCCATAGCGATACATGCGACCTAAACAATACTGGGCATTTGAATCACCTTGCTCTGCTGCCATTTTCCACCATATAGCGCTCTCATTATAATCACGCTTAACGCCCAGTCCACAGTCATACATTAAACCCAAACTAAATTGAGCGGATGTATTGCCCTGTTTTGCGGCTAACTTATAATATCTAAGGCATTCGTTGATATCTTGTGTAACGCCTTTGCCATATCGATACATGTTACCAAGGCTAAATTGTGCATCGGAGTCCCCTTGGTCAGCGGATAATTTATGCCATCTAAAAGCCTGCACAATATCCTTTATGACCCCTTTGCCTACTTGATACAAGAAGCCTAAGTTATATTGCCCAGCTGAATTACCGTAGTCTGTTGCTAATTTAAAATAAGATGCCGCCTTATCGTAATCCTGATTAAATCCATTTTTTACGTAATAACTACAGCCTTGGTTATTTGCTTCAAGCCCAACAGTTTGTTCTATCGTTAAGCGACTAGACCTATCGCTATCACTATTATCTACAGTCATTTGATGTCCTCTATAGTTAAACTACTAAAACTTCTTATTCAGAGACTACTAAAGGCGTTGCTAATTTTTCGTGAGTTACCGCAGTTTTTTGATGGGCTTTAGCCAATGCTTCATGGTATTTGGCTAATGCTTTATGACGTTTACAGAGTTTACGTAAGCCTTCAGTCTTATAAGCCTCAGCTAATGACTTATGATACAAACTGTTTTCTTGCTGCTCTGATTCCTGAATATTATGAAGAACAGCCGCATTATGATGCTCTTCAGGAGTTTTGGCCAGAATGCCATGGGAGACTTTCTGTTCTGGAACAAGTTTAATCTTTGATGATATTCTTTTTATTATTGCCATGTGAGCCTACCTAAAACATTAATAAATTTATGGGAATAGGCAATATAACCCCAAGCATTTATATGTCAAATAAATAGTAAATAAATGGCATCAACAATCTTGATTGTTTAAATGTGGTGGTATAAGCCTGACAGTGATGAGATGGCGTAGATCTAAAAAGTGTGAGACAGATA
>CAJAHC010000050.1 GCA_903939355.1 uncultured Methylococcaceae bacterium
GTTCTTAGTCTAGTTTAATAAGGAGATAAATAAGAGATTGAAGATTGTATTTATGGGCTTTACTGTTGAAAGGTACTTAGATAGAGATAAAAAATATTAATTTATTAATGGCCATAGTGCATGACATTTATACATAACTAACTGTTTATATGTAAAAACTTTAGTAAATACTTAATGAATCCCTTAACGGGTAAGTTTTTTTAATTAGTGTGATTTCAGTTTAGATGCACAGTAAAAAACATTGATAATTGGATGCCAATAATCAACGGGATATTAGGTAGTAGTTGATATCCCTATAAGGAGAAATTTAATCAAAGATTAACAAGTTATTCGATATTGTTTTTTTTGACGTTGTTCATAAATTAAAATACCACCTCCAATAGCTTCTTCCATTATAGAAGCAATACCAAAATCAGGATGCTCAATGGAATGAATCAACACATTGATATTGTGTCTTTTTGTATTGATGATGTTTGATTCATCAAGAATATAGTCAAGTTGTTGGTCATCTATTTGTTGAATTTTCATTGTTATTTACATTTCATAACTTAAAGCACAAATTGTAGTTTATGTTTAAAAAACTGCTGAAAAATAGGGAGCTATTTGAGTGGTAGTTATCAAATAACATTGCAACTTATTATAATTTTGGTGTTTTGGTGTTTTGGTGTTTTGGTGTTTTTATAGGGTTTATGGACTATTATTCACAAAATGTCTTTATTAACATTACGAAATGTATAAGCCATGTCAACTGAGATTCATGAGAGTAAAAAGAATGAAATTTCTCGAAAAAAAGATGAGAAGTTGCTCAGTCAGCACAATGAGTCTGATAGAAAAAAATGCAATGTAGATTTTGAGTTGCAGAATAAGGATATAAAGCAATCAGATGAGGAAGCGGAGGCCAGGCTTAATGCTATTGTTAATGCATCGATAGATGGAATTATCAACTTTGACAGGGTAGGCAATATATTGTCTATAAATAAAGCAGGAATAAACATTTTTGGTTACAGTGAAGAGGAGCTTATTGGTCACTCTCTTAATAGACTACTCTTGTTTGAGAAGAGAGAAAAAAAGCATGTTGATATAAAAAGTTATTTGAGAGACAAGTTACCTAGTGGTATTGGTTTAATACCTGGAATTCATGGGCTATGCAAAGATGGATCTACTGTATTTTTGGATATTTCATTAGTGAAATATTCAGTAACTGGAAAAGATTGTTATGTAAGTATATTACGTGATGTTGGTTTTCGTATAAAACAGAAGCAACAAGAGAAGGACAATTTAGAAGAACTCGCTAAAATTGCCCATTTTTGTCTAATTGGCGAGAAAGGGGTGGGCATAGTTCATGAAATTAATCAGCCGCTGACAGCAATTGTTAATTATACATATGCGCTTTTACGATTTATTGACGCAAAAAAACCAAATTTTGAGCAAATTCGTGAAACATTACATAAGATAAATCAACAGACTCTTAAAGCGAGGCAGATAGTTCAACACACGAAAGATTTTGTTCGTCAGCCAAAGTTATATCGTGTGGATAAAAATATCAATGCATTGGTTGAAGATACGCTCAGTTTATGTGTCAATGATTTTAGGCAAGGCGATATAAAAGTAAAAATCGAGTTGGCAAAAAATATTCCAGATGTTGTTATAGATGACGTTCAAATTGAACAGGTTTTATTAAACTTATTGAGAAATAGTATTGAAGCTTTGCAGGATGTAAAGAAAAAAACACAACGACATTTATCTGTTCAAAGTCATTTAATCAATGTGAATTATATGGAGATAAGAATAAAGGATAATGGTATAGGGATTAATGAAGCACAGAAAAAAAAGATACTAAGTCCGTTTTATTCTACAAAGCGAGATGGCATGGGCATTGGTTTGTCAATTAGTCGTTTGATTATAGAAGCGCATGATGGAGTGTTTCATTTCAATAGTAAGTCCAAAAAAGGTTCCACTTTTTATTTCACGCTACCGGTAAAAGGAAAGTTGAGTGACGGTTAATAAAATGGATGCTTTAGTATATTTGATTGATGACGAGTTTTCTGTACGTGATTCTTTAACACTTGTGTTGGAATCAGGGGGGCTTAGGGTTAAAAGTTTTGAGTCAGCCGAGGATTTTCTTAAACACTATAATAATGAGTATCCAAGTTGTTTAATTTTGGATGTTAAAATGCCTTGTATGAGTGGGCTTGAACTGCAGGAGGAGTTATTAAAAAGAAATATTTCTATCCCTATTATTTTTATCAGTGGTCATGCCGGAATATCCCAATCAGCAAAAGCATTTAGAGCAGGCGCGGTTGATTTTTTAGAAAAACCGTTTGATCACGAAGTGTTATTGGCCCGTATTACAGAAGTTATACAAAAAAATATTGAATACAGGTGGCGTCTTAAAGTTCATTTTGAATTAGAAAATCGTCATTATTGTTTAACGGAGCGTGAAAGAGAAGTACTAACCTTAATTTCTGAAGGATCCTCAAATAAAGAAGCAGCAAATTTACTAGGTATAAGTAGCAGAACTGTTGAGGCACATAGGGCCCGTATTATGAAAAAAATGGAGGTAGACAGTTTTGTCGATTTGGTAATGTTGACACATTTTAATATATTAAACGAAAGAGGTTGATTCTCTGAGTGCCCTGTTCCGTCGCTAGCATTTATTGAGTATATCTTATGGGTTTATTATAAATTTCGTAACTATTGTCATTGAATGATTAAGGTCTTTTCAAGGTAAAGGTTGTTTTTGCAGTATACTGCTGTTTTACAACTTATTTTTAGAATCATGCAGATCTTTATGATTTTGAATGAATTTTACCAGAGGTTATTTAATGTCTTTTGTTCAGCTCGGCTTAATCGAGGAGCTTCTTAAATCCGTAGCCGATCAAGGTTACATTACACCTACACCGGTACAACAAAAAGCTATTCCACTGATTCTTGAAGGCAAGGATGTCTTGGCTGGTGCACAAACTGGCACAGGGAAAACAGCCAGTTTTACGTTGCCATTACTGCAACGTTTGTTTACGAACTACGATCCTCATCAAAAGCCTCGACGCATTCGTGGCCTTATATTAGTTCCTACACGAGAATTGGCCGCACAAGTCTATGAAAGTGTTGTAAGTTATGGTGCACATTTGCCATTACATGTGGAATCAGTTGTCGGGGGCGCCAGTGTGGGTATCCAGACTCGTCAATTAAGACGAGGTTGCGATATCGTAGTTGCAACACCGGGACGTTTGATTGATCATGTAAAACAGCGCAATATTAATCTAGCTAACATAGAAATACTGGTGCTGGATGAAGCGGACCGTATGATGGATATGGGTTTTTTGCCGGATATTAAGCAAATTATGGCGCTGATTCCTAAAAAGCGTCAGAGCTTGTTGTTTTCGGCTACCGTGCCGAATGCAATCAAATCACTAGCTGCACAATTATTAAATAACCCAGTTGAAGTTGAAGTTGCCAAGCAAAATGCCACCGCTGAAAATGTCTCAGAACGCGTTTATGGTATAGATCGCGAGCATAAGCGTGCACTATTATCTTACCTGATTGGTAGCAATAACTGGAAACAAGTGCTGGTTTTTGTGCGAACCAAGCATGGTGCCGATCGCTTGGAAAAGCAATTAATTGAAGATGGCATACGCACGGCAGCCTTGCATGGGGATAAAACTCAGGGTGCCCGTAACAAGGCATTGGAATACTTTAAGACAGGCAAGGTATCCGTTTTGGTGGCAACCGATATTGCTGCGCGTGGTTTGGATATTGATGACTTACCGCATGTGGTGAATTTTGATTTACCGCAAGTGCCGGAAGATTATATTCATCGTATCGGTCGAACTGGTCGTGCGGGCTCAAGCGGTGAAGCTTTATCATTGGTATGCCCTGAAGAAGCTTATTATTTGGTTGAAATTGAGAAACTACTCAAGCGGCAGATTCCACGTGTTGCTGATACGGGTTATGAGCCGGTTTCGTTAAAGCTGATTGATGCACCTAAAAAAAATGCAGCTAATAAGGATACGGGTAAAAAAGATATGCGACATACTAAAAAACCAACTGCCCGTGGCGCTAAAGTAGCTGACAATAAGCGAACTGATAGTAAGCGTGTCGAATCAAGAGGTAAGGGAAGGTCAGGTTCACGGCGAAATGATTAAGGTAGAGTGAAGATTCATTTGACTTAAATCAGAACAGGCTTTCCCTTACATATTTAAAATAAATAGGTTTAAAAATTATTTACTCCTGAACCAGTATCCAAGGTTTAACCACGACCGCCCAAACAGTAGTGTCAGCTTTTAGCCACATAAGTGCTTGTTGATCTGATACGAGGGAGATTTGGTTGTTTTGCATCCATAGGGTAACTTGGTCTTTATTGTCTATAGAAAACTGGTAGGCAACATCGATTAAATCCAATGACGATGCAACAAATACAGCTGAACCACTGGCAAAAAAACGTTGTAATTCGTTCCAAGCAATTTGCGATGTTTCGAGGTTGACTTTTACTCTGGCGATATCAACACTGTTTGATTCATTCATGGTTAAAATATTTAATGGCGTCGTTAATTAGAGCTGTTATTCTATAATAATTCCACCAATAACAATTTAGTCAGGAGTAAAAATTAATGTCTTTGTTAGCATCATTCAGCAAAAAGTCAAAACTTAATGCATCCATTAAACAAACTGCACAGGCACGTAAAAGTGAAGGCAGTAAAGCTGATGGCTTATTTAAAGCCTCTTATCAAGGTTACGCAGATGTTTTACTTGATGATCCGATTCGTGCTGATGCCTTATATAATTGGGGTTTTGCTTTATTGCATCAGGCACAAATCAAAACAGGTGAGGAGGCGGCTAAAATTTTCCAGGATGCCATTAATAAGTTTGCTTTTTGTATGTTGATTAATCCTAATTATTTAGGTGCTGCAATCAATAGTGGCGTTGCCTATATGGATTTTGCCAGACTTAAAAAAGTAATGCCGCATGATAAGTTATATGAGATGGCAAAAAAACAATTTGAAAGTGCTAATGCCATTCAAGCAGGAACAGCCTCTTATAATCTGGCGTGTATTTACGGACTTAGAGGCGATAAAGCTGCTTGTTTAAAAGCTTTGGAGGAGGCTGTAAATAAGGCTACTTTACCAGAAGTCAGCGATATCATGGATGATCCAGATATGGCTAGTGTTAAAGCACAGGATTGGTTCATAGAGTTTATTGAAACATTAAATAATAAAGTTGAAGTAGAACCCGAGGTTAAAGAAGTCGTTGTAGATCCCACCTCTTCGAAATGGAAGTTGGCTGAAAGAAAATTTACCGTGGAAGAAGAAGTTGACGCTGAACCAGAAGCGATTATTGAAGAGCGTGCTTCGGAGAATGACGCTTCGCCGGAAGAAACTACTACAGAACAAGAAAGCAAATAATGCCATAATTTTTTGAGGGAGCTGGATTAGCCGCTTCCTCTATCATCGGAGTGTTTAAACCATCTTAAGTGGATAGCACCCAGCTAATAAGGACTGTATTTTAGTAAGCCCCAGTTCACGTAATGATTTGATGTTTTTCTGAGGGATGTTTTCAGGATGTGGGTAGCTAGCTAGAGCCAGCTCAATACTACTTTCTCGTAATAAATGTAACATCGGATACGGTGAGCGATTGGTGTAATTGGCTGGATCGTCTTCTTTGGCGCCTTCAAAACAGTAATCGGGATGAAAGCTTGCTAACTGGTAAATACCTTCATAGTCTTGTTCAAGCAGTAAGGCCTCTGCAAGCTCAAGAAAGTCCAGATAATCATCAAATGAGATAAACGCATTATCATAAATCACTAATGTGGTTTCAATATCAGGGTCGATATTTAAGCGATCACACTCCAATAGTAAATTCAAAAGACATTTTTCAACATCTGTATCGTGGTTGGCGACGAAATGAATACTTCCGCGATTAAGTTCACGTTTGGCAAACGGACATATATTGTGTTCGATAATGATGGTTTTTAGCCAGTTTTGGGTTGTTGTCACTAATTGTTGATCGTTATCGTTCATGTGGAGTCTTGGTTGCCGATTATGATAGATGGGTTATCGCTATAATGGCTGATTGTACAGGTATAATGGCTAGATAATGAAGCGGCAAGCGCTGTAAAGGTGCTTTATCAAGCTAACATTTTCCTTAAAGACAAGGCAAATTTCTGTTATAGGCAATAGAATAAGCTAACATTTACTCAATTTATTTTACTAACGTGCTAAATATTATTTGGATCTTTTTTTTTCTGGCTGCTTTTTTTACTGCGTTGTTTAAAATGGCTTTTCTGGGAGATCAGCAGGTTTTTGCACAAATTATGGAAGCTATGTTTAGCTTATCAAAATCCGCTTTTGAGATCTCACTTGGCTTAACCGGTGTCTTAGCTTTATGGCTGGGGATTATGAAAATTGGTGAGAGGAGTGGCTTTATCCAATTACTAACGCAAAGCCTTACGCCTTTATTTAGCCGTCTGATGCCCGATGTGCCCAAAGGACATCCTGCGTTGGGTGCAATTGTTATGAATATTTCTGCAAATGCTCTGGGTCTTGATAACGCAGCTACTCCATTGGGCATTAAAGCGATGCAGGAATTACAAACACTTAATCCGCATCCGGACACTGCTACTAATGCGCAGATTTTATTTTTAGTGATCAATACATCGGGTGTTACTTTGTTTCCGATTACTATTTTTACCTACCGGGCCCAGCTTGGCGCCGTTAATCCAACGGATGTCTTTATACCTATATTAATTGCGACTTACATGTCAACGCTAGCAGGCTTGCTTGCCGTAGCCTTTGTACAGAGAATTAATTTGTTGGATAAAGTGGTTTTGGCTTATCTTGGCGGCTTTACGCTAATTGTCGGAGGTTTATTGGGCTATTTTTCCAGTTTGCCGCAAGCGCAAATGCTTCAGCAATCTGCCATTATCAGCAATGTGATTCTGTTTTTTTTGGTCATCGGTTTTATTTTGGGCGCGCTTTACAAAGGTATTAACGCCTACGATGCTTTTATAGAAGGCGCTAAGGAAGGTTTCCAAACCGCTATATTGATTATTCCTTATTTGGTCGCTATGTTGGTTGCCATTGGCGTGTTTAGAGCCAGTGGAGCGCTGGATTTACTAGCGGATTTGGCGAGAGTTATTGTGCATCACTTTATGTTGGATGATCGTTTTGTTGATGCATTGCCAACCGCTTTGATGAAGCCTTTTAGTGGTAGCGGAGCTAGGGCAATGATGATAGATACTATGAAAAATCATGGTGCAGATTCTTTTGCAGGACGCTTGGCTTCTATTGTACAAGGCAGTACAGAAACTACTTTTTACGTTTTGGCCATTTACTTTGGTTCCGTAGGTATCAAACGTATTCGTCATGCGGCTGCCTGTGGGATAATAGCCGACTTTGCAGGGATTGCCGCCGCAATTTTTGTTGCCTATTGGTTCTTTGGATAATTAATGAAAGTTCATCTTAAAACGCTCGGCTGTCGTCTCAACGAAGCAGAATTGGAAACTTGGGCACAGGCTTTTCAAAAATCAGGGCATCAAATAACACGGCAAGCTGAGGTGGCTAATTTAATTGTGATTAATTCATGCGCAGTTACGCAAGATGCCGCTAGAAAGTCACGTCAACTTATTCGTCGTATACATAGGGATAACCCACAAGCTAAACTGGTAGTGAGTGGTTGTTACGCGACTTTAAATCAAGACGAAGCTGCGTCATTGTTGGGTGTTGATTTGGTGGTTAGTAACAGAGATAAGGATCAGTTGGTAGAAAAAACCTTAACAGAACTTAACATGAATGTTATGCCAGTGATGTCTGCAGAGCCTGGTGAAATATCTTTATTTACTCGCGGCAGGCAACGGGCTTTTGTTAAAGTGCAAGATGGATGTCGTTATCGCTGCACTTTTTGTATTGTTACTGTGGCACGTGGAGAAGAGGTCAGTCGTTCAGTGCAGGCTGTTATAGATGAAATCAATACTCTTCATAAACAAGGTATTACGGAAGTTATTTTGACCGGCGTCCATTTAGGCGGGTATGGTAGTGACTTGGGAAACAATCTGTCTGATTTAATCAGCACAATTTTAGCTGAAACCGATATTCCAAGGCTTAGATTGGGTTCGTTAGAACCATGGGAATTATCGGAAGATTTTTTTACCTTATTTCAAAATACACGCTTAATGCCACATTTGCATTTACCCTTACAAAGTGGTTCAGATACTGTTCTGCGCAGAATGGCTAGGCGTTGTAAAACCGAAGAGTTCGCTGCTATTGTTAAGAAATTGCGAGCGCAAATCCCTCACTTTAATGTGACTACCGACATTATTGTGGGTTTTCCCGGTGAAACTGAAGAGGAATGGCAGGAAAGCTTTAGCTTTATTAAACAAATCGGTTTTGGGCATATCCATATCTTTACCTATTCCAGTAGGGAAGGTACAAAAGCTGCCACCTTGCCAAATCAACTGAATAACGACGTTAAAAAACAGCGAAGTCAACAGTTACATGTTTTAGCCAATGACATGAAATTACAGTTTTGCAGAGACAATTTAGGTCATGAGTTTCCTGTGTTATGGGAAGGATATAACGAGCCACTCGACGGTGGAAAGCAAAAGGTATTTGGCTATACACCCAATTACCTTAAAGTCAGTTCTCTAATAAATAACGATGAATCTGTTGAGAATAAAACTATTTCAACGAGATTAATAGCGGTCGAGGAGTTGTCTATTTTTGGGGAAATGTTAGGTAGTTCATTACCTTTGAATAGTTCAGGTTAAATTTTGCTTTTTTGATAAAATCCAGTATATCTTAAAGACAATGTGTGATCTACTCCAATAGGATTGATGTTGTTGGCTATCAGGACAAATATATGTAATATTCAATTTATAATTAAGCATATTTTCCTGAGACAACTCGTTTTCTTGACAGAGATTGACGAGATATAGGAAGGCAAGGATTACTGAAAGTTTTTCAGAAGGACTTACAGTCTTGTGACTTGTAATAACCCGAAGGGTATAAGGCAGGAAATTCCATATGAAACCCTGCTGGAACGACGGAAATATGATTTGTGTAACTACTCATTCACAATAAGCAAAAATAAGATGGAACACATGAAGAAAGCAATTGTTTTAACAGGCATTACAACTACCGGTACGCCTCATTTAGGTAATTATGTAGGTGCTATCAGGCCAGCTATTACTGCCAGTAAAGATGCTAATGTCTCACCTTTTTATTTTTTGGCCGATTATCATGCCTTAATTAAATGTCAGGAACCGGAAAGAGTTCGTCGGTCTAGTTTGGAAATTGCTGCAACTTGGCTGGCATTAGGCTTGGATACTTCAAATGCGGTTTTTTATCGCCAGTCAGATGTGCCTGAAATTATGGAATTGACGTGGATGTTGACTTGCGTGGCGTCTAAAGGTTTGATGAATAGGGCTCATGCTTATAAAGCAGCTGTTGCCGAGAATGAGCAGGGCGGTGAAAACGACCCCGATAAAGGCATTAATATGGGCTTGTTCAGCTATCCAATACTGATGGCTGCAGATATTTTAATGTTTAATGCCAACAAAGTGCCGGTCGGTAAAGACCAAATACAGCATATTGAAATGGCTCGTGATATTGCCGGACGGTTTAATCACATTTATGGTGAGCATTTTGTTTTACCCGAAGCAATAATTGATGAGCATGGTGCAACTTTATTGGGGCTTGATGGCCGAAAAATGAGTAAAAGTTACAATAACACGATCCCCTTATTTGAGCCTGAGAAAAAACTAAAAAAATTGATCAACAAAATCAAAACCAATTCGTTAGAGCCGGGTGAGCCTAAAGACCCTGATGATTGTACTTTATTCAGTATCTATAGGTCGTTTGCTAACACCGAACAAGTGCTTGAAGTACGTCAACAATATGCAGAGGGTATTGCTTGGGGTGAAATGAAACGGGTTTTATTTGAGCATATAAACGACCATATTACCCCGGCACGAGAGCGTTATGAGGCATTAATGCAAGCACCTGAGCATATTGAGGAGCAATTGCAGGAAGGTGCATTAAAAGCCAGGGCTGTTAGCGCCCCCTTTATTAAGGAATTGCGTAAAGCAGTGGGTATTTCTAGGATTTCGTTGTGAAAAAAATAAGGTTTAGTCTATGGCTTAAACAGTCTTTACTATTCGTCAGTCAAGGGCCTTGGGTTTGGTCGGGATACGTTTTGTTCGTAGGAATTTTGATGCCGCTGGGCCGAAGTTCACTGGCTTTGGGTATTTTAATTACAGTAACATCGCTGTTTCTTGGCGTGGTTGTTGCCAAATATATTGATCTTAAGCACACTACAGAGAATCCGGTAGGTTTTTACTGGGCCCTTAACAAAGGCTTGCCATTAGCGGTTTTGGCGGCAAGTAGTATTATGGTTTTGTGGTTTTTATTCATGCTGGTCGCTAATCTTTTTAGCGGTGACTATTATAAAATTGTTCAGTTCTTTTTCTTTTGGGAGCTAACGCCCGAGAATTTAAGTCATAGACCAATGCCTGAGGTAGCGAGTTGGATTTATTCTTATGCTAATGTTTCTTTGCTATTTACCTTGTTAATGCTGACTACCTTTGCTAGTTGGTTCAGTTATCCATTAATGCTTTTTAAAGATCAAAGTTGGAGTGAAGCGGTAGAGCAGGGTAATTACGCAGTTTCTAGGCATCAGGTTGCAATTTATAAGATGTTGGCTTTTCTATTTGCTCAAACCTTGCTGTGCATGACAATAACACCGTTATTAACACCGGTTTTGTATATGTTAACGTCAACGATGATGTATGTTTCTTATGCCAGTTTATTTGAGGTTGCGAAATAACGGGTGTGCAGATTATGCCAATATATAACTTAACGAGAAAAAAGCTCTAAAGCAGATAAATAACATTATGAGACCTTTGCACGAACCCTGTAAAAATATCATGAAAATGAGATAATGGAGCATAGAAAATCATCTGAACTAGGTAATTAAAATGGCGTGGAAAAACTTACAACAAACGACCTTAGTTGATGCGATGCTGATTGAACATGAGGCCTTAAAAGAGCTAGATGATGTTCATGAACTTATCAACTGGTCAAGAATTGAAAGTTTACTTGCTGGGCTTCATTCCAGTCCTCGCGGGGAAAAAGCCTGGCCACCTTTAATGATGTTTAAAGCGCTATTATTGCAAAGTTGGTATGCATTAAGTGATCCGGCTTTAGAAAAACAACTAGCACGTGACCTGCTTTTTCGTCGTTTTATAGGCTTAAGTATTTCTGAGTCAGTCCCTGATCATTCAACCCTATGGCGGTTTCGTCAATTGTTGGAAAAGCAAAGCTTAATGAATGTCCTACTAAATGCCATTAATAATCAACTTGCAGAGCAGGGTTTATACATTAAATCAGGTGAAGTCAGTATCATTGATGCCAGTGTGATTGAAGCTAAACAATGTCGACCTCACAAAAAAGCAGACGGTAGTTCTAGCCAAGATCCTGATGCCGATTGGAACGTCAAAGTAGCCTCTGATGGGAAACGCAAAAGCACCTACGGATACAAAGCGCATATCAACGTTGATGAAGACGGGTTAATTAAAGCAATAGCTTATTCGGCGGGTAACGTGCATGATTCAAATCACTTCACTACCTTACTTGA
>CAJAHC010000051.1 GCA_903939355.1 uncultured Methylococcaceae bacterium
CGTTTGTTAATCAGCCTGTTACTGGCTACTTTTTGTATGGTCTCTGTGGCACAAAATGATGAGTTTTCACTTAATTTTAAAGATGTAGATATTCATACTCTGATTGAAACTGTTGCTGATGCCACAGGTAAAAATTTTATTGTTGATCCTCGTATAACAGGAAATATATCAGTGATTACATCGACGCCTATGAAAGCGGCGCAGGTTTATGACGTATTTTTATCAATACTTAAAGTTCACGGCTATTCAGCAGTGCCGAACGGTAATATCGTAAAAATTATCCCTAATCTCACTGCCAAGCAAGATGGCGATGAAAATGAATTACGTGCAAAATCTTTAAACGGTGATGAACAACTGACTCGAATTGTCCAGGTCAGTCATGTTGATGCTACCTTGGTTGTTCAAACTTTAATGCCGCTGATGCCGCAATATGCTTTTATGGCATCGGTACCGGAAAGCAATACCATTATTCTTTCTGACACAGCGGCTAACGTAAATCGCTTGGCATTAATGATTAAACAAATCGACAGAAGTGATGTTCAAAAAATTGAAATAATCAGTTTGAGAAATGCTATTGCTACAGATTTAATCCAACCACTTAATACCTTGATTGCCAGTACTAATGCTGGAAAACTCAATGCAGGTGGTGCTCCCTTAGTGGCTGATAGTCGTTCTAACTCAATTATCATTGGTGGTGATACGGATATGCGTATGCAATTAAGAGCTTTAATAGCCAACCTCGATTCGCCCATGGAAACAGATGGTGATACCGAAGTTATTTATTTGCATTATGCGGTCGCTAAAGAGTTGGTAGAAACTTTAACAGGGATCAGTGAAAATAAAACCGGCGGTACAAATCAACCCGTGACTCAATCCTCGACAGAAAAAGATTTCGAAATTCGTGCTAACGATGCAACCAATTCGTTGATTATCACTGCGCCTGCTGAGCAAATGCGTTCACTTAAGTCGGTTATTAGGCAATTGGATATTCGACGTGCCCAAGTACATATTGAGGCGATTATAGCCGAAGTTAATTATGACAAAAGTCAGGATATTGGTGTTGAATGGCATACCAAGTTGGTAAAAGACGGCGTTGCTGTCGCCTCAACACCTTTAAATCTGATTGATACGATTAAAACGGCAGGAAAAGGGATGAGTGTGGGTTATCTTGTAGGTGGTGAATTACGTGCTTTACTGACAGCGTTTGCAGAAGATGTAAATGTGAATGTGCTTTCGACGCCTTCCATTGTTACGATGGACAATGAAGAAGCCAATATGATTGTGGGGCAAAATGTACCTATATTAAGTGGTAGTTTTTCAACGGGTGCCGGGCAACCTGGGAATGCCATTACTACTTATGTAAGACAAGACGTAGGTGTTATGTTAAAGGTAAGGCCTCAAATCAATGAGGGTAATACCATCAAACTCAAGGTTAGACAAGAAGTATCCAGTGTAGTTGAAGGAGCGAAAGATAATGTGCAAAGTGGTGGCGTAACCTTAAATAAAAGGGAAATTGAAACTTCGATTTTAGTTGATGATGGCA
>CAJAHC010000052.1 GCA_903939355.1 uncultured Methylococcaceae bacterium
GTGAGCAAATTACAATAATAGATTGAATCGCAATGGTAATAACCAATGCGATCCAAGGAACAATAAAATGTGACAACCCATAGTAGGTAGTGAATCCTGATGCGATACTGAGCATCAATACAATAGGAATCGACCATATTCTCAAAATCCCCACGAACAAGGTCTGAATGCGATTAAGCAAACTTCCTAATCCTCCTTGATTAATAGTTAAAGCTTTATTTTTTGCTATAGGCATTTATCTAGCCACCAGAAGTTATATCAAATCTCAGTCTATTTGATTAAAATCATAAATGCAATCAACAATTTATTAATGGTTTAAATCGTCAAACACCCATGGGACTGGACTAATATCTTCTGGCCTCTAAACTAAACTTCATGATTTAATTTAAATTACTTATAGTCAACGACTATTTATTAACGAATCTAGTATGAGAAATTAAATCTCATTAATGCTTTATCTAGATGGAAATAATCTTGTGTTTTATATTGGAGAGCCCTTTTGACTCTGGTAGTTAACCTAATGAATATGTACTTCCCGAGCTTTTACTGTGTCACTTCTCCGCATTGTATAGCTGTCAGGATTCCCCTCCGTCATTTTTGTTCCGTCACTATTAAGTAAAATGAGCGTTTCTTCATCTTTTATAAGATATTTGTGTATTATTGATGCATTACGCGGCGTTAAAACAACAATATTATTTTCCTCATCCCACGTATATTTTCCTTTTTCATAATTTTCCTTTGAGGATTCTTTTGCTGGCTGAGTTACCAGTAGATAATTGTTCTTTTGTTTTAAAGACAGAGTTGACTTAATGCCATTACAATCTTTACAAGGAAGAAAACCATAAAAAATACCATGGAATTCCAAGCTTTTCTCTACGGGCTCCATGTGAACAGTGTGATCTGTATTTTGCTCATGACTCTTGATACGCGCTTTAAGATAGCTTTCTTGTGCTACCAAGTCTGTCGCTGCTATGGCTTGATTAGCAGCAAGGATAATGCTGAAACCAATTAAAGTTAGATTTTGTTTTAATTGTCTTTTAAATATTTGCATATTGAAAACTCCTCTTTTTATAATTTTGGGGGGCTTGTTTAATAAGCCATTAATATATCTGGAATATAATCAGGGTCAAATAAAATAAAGGTAGATGGCTCCTCTCGGCATTGTATCTGATCAACTCTTAGACACTAATTTTTCATATTTTAACGAAGCAAATAATCTACTAATAAGCCTATAAAAACAACCATACCAAACCAATTATTATTTAAAAAGGCCTTAAAACACTGGTTCTTATCTCGATAATAAATTAATTTTTGTTGATAAACAAATAAACCGGTAGCCACTAAAATGCCGCCATAATAGGTCCAACTCAAGTGCTTCATCTGCCCAACTATTATCAGCAAACCAATAATGATAAGCTGTAAGAATGCCATAATATGGCGATCATAGCTGCCAAAAAGAATAGCCGTTGATTTAACACCAATTTTTAAGTCATCTTCCTTATCCACCATGGCATACATGGTGTCGTAAACTAATGCCCATAGGACAACGGCCAAATACATCACCCAAGCAACCAGAGGAATATAATTAGTCTGCGCTGAAAATGACATAGGTATAGCCCATCCAAAAGCAATGCCTAAATAAGCTTGTGGTAACTGTGTATAACGCTTCATAAAGGGATAGCTTGCGGCCAAAAAAGCAGCGATGAAAGACAATAATATTGTAAATATATTTAGTGTTAATACCAGGCCGAAAGCACAAAGGCACAACACAACAAAAATCCACAGCGCTTCCTTGGGCTTAACCTTACCTGCCGCAATAGGTCTTTGCTTGGTTCTGGCCACATGCGGATCAAACTCCCTATCTGCATAATCATTAATCACACAACCAGCAGCTCGCATCAGAACTACTCCAAGACAAATAACAGTAAGCACGCCTAAATCGGGCCTACCATCACTGGCAACCCAAAGTGCCCATAATGCTGGCCACAATAAAATTAAAATCCCGATAGGTCTATCAAAGCGCGACAATAACCAATATTGTTTGAGTCTATCCATTATCTTCGTCTTGGTTATTATCATATTTACTGGTTTACCTTAAAGATGCATGCGCGAGTATTACTTGCAAAAAAACAAAATTGTTTTCAAGCTAAAGATTTCTTAAAAATGCTATTATAGATTTCTTATTTTATTAAGGGCTTACGCCCTATAGGTCTATGGATCAATGCGTGCAATCTGTTATCACAATCCGCGCTGCGGCAAGTCACGACAAACATTACAGTTACTTCAAGAACAAGGAATTGACGTAGATATTATTGACTATCTTAAAACACCTCCTACTTTCCAACAACTTGACGATATTATACAAAAACTAGGCATTGAACCACGAGATTTAATGCGTACAAAAGAAGCTGCCTACAAAACTAATGGTCTGGATGATAAATCTCTCGACCGACAAGCACTTATTAATGGCATGATAAACAATCCAATACTCATTGAACGACCTATTGTTATCGCCAATGGCAAAGCCGTAATTGGACGTCCGCCAGAAGCGGTACTCGCGATTTTATAATCTTACCTACTGATCTTATGATAAAAATTCTGATTCTTTATTTTTCACGCAATGGCTCAACAGCAGAAATGGCCAATCATATCGCTAGAGGTGTTGAGATGGTCCAAGGAGCTGAAGCGGTTCTAAGAACAGTACCTGATGTATCAACCGACTGTGAAAAAACTGCAGCAAGCATTCCTTCTCACGGAGCAATTTATGCGACGCTTGACGACTTGAAGTTATGTGATGGTCTTGCTATGGGCAGTCCAACACATTTCGGAAATATGGCATCACCGCTAAAGTATTTCATTGATACTACAACTGAAGTCTGGTTTTCCGGTGCTTTAACTGGCAAGCCTGCAAGCGTATTTACCTCTACAGGTAGCATGCACGGCGGACAGGAAAGCACATTGCTCACAATGATGTTACCACTCTTTCATCATGGTATGCTTCTATTAGGCATTCCCTACGCAGAAGCAGCTTTACGTGAAACAACAACAGGTGGAACACCTTATGGCGCAAGCCATTTAACACATGATCAAATGGGATTGTCAGATCATGAAAAAAAACTTTGCATAGCATTAGGATCTCGATTAGCTAAAACCGCAGTGCTTCTAAAACAGCCTTGACACAGAACTCATGAATATAAAACCGATCTACTTTCACACGCTAGCATTGACGGGTTTTTTTGGTCTATTTACATTATTAATGCTTTGGAACACCGTTCTAGCAACTTCTCATGAGTTTCCCGTCGCACTAAAACTATTAATCACCGTAACACCGTTGTTACTGCCTCTTCGAGGCTTATTAAACAAAAACCCAAGAAGTTGTGCGTGGATGGCTTATATCAGCTTGATTTATTTCACACACGGATCAATAGAAACTTATGCTGATAGCACTCAACGTATGTTTCCAGTACTTGAATTTACTTTCAGTCTAATCCTATTCTTTGGAACCACACTCTATGTCCGCTATTCAGGAAAATAGTAATGACACTGTCAAAACAAATTCCATTACAATTTGAATATCGAGTAAACCAAACTTTTGATGATTTCTTTCCCAGTACCAACACGGAAATCA
The DNA here is from genome assembly GCA_903939355.1 of uncultured Methylococcaceae bacterium. Classification (GTDB taxonomy): domain Bacteria; phylum Pseudomonadota; class Gammaproteobacteria; order Methylococcales; family Methylomonadaceae; genus Methylobacter_C. The sequence goes on from CAJAHC010000052.1 coordinate 3,629, forward strand.
TTAATCAATTACAAAGAAGTCTCGCAGGGGTTGGTGAGCATCAAATTTTTCTCTGGGGCAAGACTGGGCTAGGTAAAAGTCATTTACTGCAAGCAACTTGTCACGAGGCACAATGCATTGGTCTCGTATCATTCTACATTGCTTTCTCACCTCATAAACTTCCTGAACCCAGCCTGCTAGAGGGCCTTGAAGATTTCGATATTGTTTGTTTTGATAATATTGAACATATAGCAGGGAACATATCTTGGGAGCAGGCATTTTTTAATTTTTATAATCTACAACGTGAGCAAGGCCATTGCCTTGTTTTATCAGCAAATTGCGCCCCCAATAAAATAGCCCTCTTATTACCCGACCTAAAGACTCGCCTTAATTGGGGGCTGACTTTAAAAATACAAGCAGTTAATGATAACGATAAGATTAATACCTTAATTTTCAAGGCAGCAAAAATGGGCTTTGAAATATCACCCCAAGCTGGGCGTTTTTTATTAACACATTGCAATAGAGATTTATCATCGTTATGGATGCTATTGATAAAACTTGATAAAGCGTCATTGGCCGAAAAACGTAAACTAACCATTCCATTTTTGAAAAAAATTCTCAACGTATAAAACTGTGGCACCCAATGTCGTTATAATTGGAATCCTCAGCTATATAACCCATCAAATAAATTACCGCAGGATACTCAACTGATTTATATAGCATTTATATGACCTAATTATCGAAAATTGATGCAACAATTAGTATGTGTATTTATGACTAGTTACTTTCAAACTTGGTGCTGAAGATCCTGATACAGGTTTAACTAATTATAAGAAATTAGCAAATAGCAATGGGAGAGGGATTTAGAACTTAGCGCGTACTATAAAAAATATAGTTAGCGGTATAATACACTCGTTTCTCTGCACCTAAGTGATTTGAATCACATCCAGTCAAAGGGGGCAAGCCTCCATGAGTATTAACCCTATTAATAAAGTTCACATCAGAAAATACCCCTCGATCTTTAGTTGATACTATCTTAACTAATAACCAAGATATGGAAGATTTTGGATCAACATCAACTTTATTAAGCACTTGTCCAACAATTTGACTACCATCCTTATATTCCCAAATAGGGCCAGAATAATGCTTACCTACAATCTGACCATTCATATCAAATAATTGAGCATCAGGGGCTTGTAATTGCCACGAATAAGTAGCATTGTTTAAACTGCACAGATAAATTTGATCGCCTTTAGCAATTACTGTCAAAACTGATTTTGCATCAAAAGGAGGCTTAATAGCTTCGGGAATGAAAATCTCGGCACAAACGATTGAAGGTATAAAAACAAAAAAAAATACTAGACATCTGACCACAATATTCACCTGTAATAAATTTTAAATTAATAATACGATAAGGTTGTAATCAGGGTATAAAACATATGGCAACCCAATAAAAATAATTAGCCATGAGAATATTAAAAACCTTCAATATAGATACATAAAGAAGGCTTTTAAGTATTAAAACTTAACTTATGCTAAGTAATTAGCTTGAGCGAATTCCCAATTAACTAACGCCCAAAATGCATCTAAATATGCGGGACGAGCATTACGATAATCAATGTAATAAGCGTGCTCCCAAACATCACAAGTTAATAATGGAATTTGTCCTGTGGTTAATGGGCAACCTGCATTACTAGTGCTAACCAATGCCAAACTGCCATCTGTATTTTTTACTAGCCATGCCCAACCTGAACCGAATGTAGTAACTGCACACTTGGTAAACTCTTCTTTAAACTTAGCAAACGATCCAAAAGTTGTATTTATTGCTTCTGCAAGCACACCTACAGGCTCTCCACCACCGTTTGGAATCAAGCTATTCCAATAAAAAGTGTGATTCCATACCTGAGCTGCATTATTAAAGATTGGACCTGAAGATTTTAAAATAATATCCTCTAAAGTTAATCCCTCAAATTCCGTTCCAGCAATAAGATTATTGAGGTTAGTTACATAGGTTTGGTGATGTTTACCATGGTGATACTCTAAAGTCTCTTCTGAGATATGAGGCACTAATCTATTTTTTGCGTAAGGTAAGCCAGGGAGTTCAAAAGCCATTTAATTGTCCTATATAAAATTGAAAGATGAGTTACTATTTATAATGCACTCTAGTAACTCTTGTGGATTATACTTTAGCATCGCCACTCAATTAAATAAAGGAAGACTTACAATAAATCGCGAGTAGAACTCAGCTTTAATTAAAACAGTTAATAGACTAGCGATTGCAATTAGTAATGATTTCAAATTAAAAAATAACATATAATCAATCATCCTTCATTTATTCCTTGAATTATGATAACCAAAACAAACGCCCCACTCCCTATTGAAGTTGAAACAGATCAGAAGTATTCATGGTGTAGTTGCGGCTTTAGCAAAACAATGCCTTTATGTGATAATTCACATAGGGAATTATCACATAAGAAATCGTTTAAATTTATTGCTGAGGAAACAGGAACATTGTATCTATGTGGCTGTTCAGAAACAAAGTCTCCTCCTTACTGTGACAACAGTAATAATTGCAAGAGAAGTTGATGGCTATTGAAATTGAACATAAATTTTTACTTTCAAATGATAATTGGCGTAATTACATTACATCTTCAGTTAAATACCGGCAAGGTTATTTAAGCTCCCAGGCAACAAGCTCTATACGTGTCAGGATAAGTGATAATAACGCCTGGATAAATATAAAAAGCGCAACAATAGGTACTTGTCGAAACGAATATGAATATGAAATACCATTGGATGACGCTAATGAAATTATTGAGAATCTTTGTAAAAAGCCTGTTATTAATAAAACCCGACATTTTGTAACCCATGGAAATCACACTTGGGAAATAGATGAATTTCATAATGAAAATCAGGGGTTAATAGTAGCTGAAATTGAATTGACCACATTAGACGAAGAATTTACAAAGCCAGATTGGATAGGCAATGAAGTCACTAATGATCTCCGTTACTACAACAATAATTTAGCAAATAATCCGTACTCAGAATGGACTAAGGATATTAGTTAAACTCAGGATTAAATAATAATTTAA
>CAJAHC010000053.1 GCA_903939355.1 uncultured Methylococcaceae bacterium
TAGAAATGCGACATATGCAAAATGAGATGGAGCAACTGTTTAGTGAAACCTATTCACGTTTTCATATGAATACACCGGCAGGTACTTTCACTAAAGTGCCTGAAGTTAATTTACAAGAAACGCCCGATTTGTATCTGATAACAATGAATGCGCCTGGAGCTGATGTATCCTCTGTGAATGTAAAGCTTGAAGATCGGATGTTGCATATTTCCATTAAAACCCAACATGAAGAAGAAAATAAATCGGATAACAAACAAGGTCAGTATCGCTTTCGTGAACGTTTTGTTGGTGAATTACATCGGACAATCACCTTGCCGGGACCGGCTGATGCCAGTAAAATAAAAACATTCTATTCTAATGGCATTTTGACTTTTGAAATTCCAAAAACTTAGCTCTGCTGCACAAAATAATCGAATGTGGAATTTTATGACTGAAACATTAATTGAAGACAATGAAGTCGAGAAATTAAATACATTAAGAACAATGGCTGCCACGGTTTATTTGTGCCAGGCCTTAACCTTTATGTTGGCAGGCTTACCTTTATTAGTAGGCGTGGCAATCAATTTTTTTGGCCGAAATGAAGTTCAAGGAACTTGGTTGGAATCTCATTTTAACTGGCAAGTTCAAACTGCTTGGATAACTATAGCCGGTTTTGCTTTATCAGGCTTCACTTTTGGTATGGGTATCGGTTTATTTACGCTGCTAATAACAGTCGTATGGCTGATCTACAGGATTACTATTGGCTGGTATGCTCTTAATGATAGAAAAGTAGTTGGCACTTAACACAATTTGTAATTTAGACGAAGCGATCAATCGACCAAAACAAGATATGTCTTTTAGAAACTAACAAACTAAACCGTAACGATCAGGTGGCGAGTATTGCTATTTCAAAAAACGAAACCACATTAGATCCAGTGGGACTATTATCTAAATAAGTACAATATTAAATGGAGTGTCTATTATTCCAAATTATGTTGATCCCATTTTTTTTATCACTTCATTTGAAAGTAATTATGTCGATGAATTCATTGTTGGTATTTTTTTTCATCTTCATGTTTTTAGTAGCAATCGTACAAGTTCATATTTTTGAAATTGCGTTTGTTAAACTTGGATTGACTCCTGAAGAAGCTACATTAATTGTTCTTGGTACGATATTAGGTAGCATAATTAATCTGCCGATTTATAGTGTTACTGCTACTATAAATAATCCTCTTGTTGTATTAGCAGGTCGAAAATTAATATGGAAAACATGGCAGCCGGCAAGGAAAGGTAAAGTTGTCATTGCTATTAATGTTGGAGGATGTGTAATTCCATTTTCTTTGTGTATTTATTTCTTTTACCTACAAGAGCTAGATCCAATTAAAATTACATTTAGCACACTAATTATGATTATATTGTCTTACAAATCTAGTAAATTAATACCCGGCTACGGTGTAGGTATGCCCGTTTTTTTAGCACCACTGACTGCCGCTGGATTAGCGCTTATTGTTGACCCTGAACATGCAGCTACTCTTGCCTATATAAGTGGGGTAATGGGAGTACTAATCGGTGCAGATGTTTTTCGACTTAACGAAATAACTTCACTCGGATCGCCGGTTGCATCAATTGGTGGTGCGGGTACTTTTGACGGAATTTTTATGACTGGCATTATTGCTGCATTGTTAGCCTGAGTTGGGATGTTGACTAAATAAGTTGCAAACTATTTTAGGTAGCCAACTTTTCATTATTTCTCTTGGATTCGATAAAGATATTCTGTTATTGCTAAAATTCGACTGTGAATTACTGACTCATTGTTGAAAGGTGGATGTTGTGAAAAATATATCGAACTTTCCTTGTTAAAAGCATTTCCCCAAACCGGCATTTCACGTAATCCATGAGCCTTAATTTCTTTACGTCCGTCAATGATTTGATAAACCAAGTTAAATGGAAATATGTCCTTATTATTCTTGGTAAGAATAGTCAGATCAGGCATGGCTTTCACCATCTCCGGTTTTAGAGGACCATCGCCTTTTCCTGACATTCCATGACAAACAGCACATGAGTCATTATATTCGAGTTTTCCAATATCAACTTTGTCTTCAGCAAGTGAGTTAACAGATAAGCTAATTATGATAATGCCGATATGTGCACCTAAAATAACTCGTAGATTCTTATAAAGATTCATGATGCCTCCAATCGTGAAATTAAAAAAATATTTTCGGCAATTTCAACATAGTAAGGCTATAAAAACTATTCGTATAAATACCTATCATTCAGTTGGTCGGCTTAAATCGGCTCATTATTTATATAGATAAGATTGTATTTATTCTGTATGGCTTTAGATGAATACATTAAAACTTTCAGTTTCTATGTTCATCACCTGTCGTTTTAAACGACAGGTGATGAACATGACACATTTCTACTTAACTTTTTTATGACTATCTCGTGCATGTAACGCATTCGCTAAATCCTCATTCTCCAATGTAGATAAGTAATGCTTCTCTAACATTAAAGTACTAGTGCGAGCATTACTGGCAAGTGCATCACGTGAAATTGAAGTGTTACGTTTAGCTGCAAAGAGTAGGGAAGTATGACGCATCGAGTAGATTGAACGATTGATCCCTTTGTCACCGATTTTTAAATCTGCCGCTTCTAAAATCATATCGAACTGTCGCGCTAGATTTCTATACGCAGTGACTCTGTTTAAATGTTGTGGCTGAAATAAGTAATCATCTGGCTTGATAGCTATGCCTTGTTTTTGACGTAGTTCAATTATCTTATTATAGAAGTAAACAGCTTTGGGCATGGATACAATCGCTTTGCCATGGCGTTTTGTTTCAGGTATTGGCATCCACAAATAACTATATTGCTTTTGCCTGATTTCCAAATGCTTATGCTGAATGGTTTTAATGTCTGTAGGTCTAATAAATGCATAAGCCATAAAACCAATCAACCAGCTTATTTCCTCAGTAATGCCGACATTTCGTAACTTCTTGCCACTCTCTGCTCTTAGTTCAAACGTTTTATCAACAAGTGATCTGGCAGTTTTCCTGAGTAAAATATATTCGCGTTCATTAAAGGGTGGCCTTGCATCATCTTCCTGTTTTATTTTGGGGAAGTGTGGGCGGGTTTTAATAAACTTATGAATTTCAGCGTACTTGAAAATCTTATTGAGTCCGGCAAATTGAACTTTAATAGTGGCAGTTTTTAAATCCTTGTCATACAGATAAGATTTAAATGAGTTGAGAGCTGGATAATCAATGTCTTCAATCGCATAGTCTTTAAAAAAGTCAGCTATGTATTTTCGTAAAACTTGTTTTTGCGTTTTGGCGTAACTTTCACTTAATTCATCTCGTCTAGCTGCCAGTTCATCTTCTTTTATAACACCTTCAACACACTGCATAAATGTCGTCAGCTTTTTAGCTTTTATGTGATTGATGCCATTTATTTTGTTGTAGAGTAATTGATTGAAAAACTCTTTTGAAAATTTAATAGCTTCTGTTTTGTTAGTTGTTTTGGTACTGCGTGTAATACGAATGCCATCGTAGTACCTAACCCAATAACAGTGACTAGCTGGAATTTTGTAGATTTTAAGACTGGGTGGATAACCTTTCAAGCTTTCCAATGTAGTCAAGATGGGGTTGTTGCTTCGGCTTTTTGGCGTTTTTACTATAGGCTTTTTGATTGCTGCTTTTGGCATTGTGCTTGAGCTGAATTCTTATTCAGCAGTGTAGCACAGAGATTTTTTTCAGCGCTACCGGTCATTTTTATATAAAGCCAGTTGATGAAGTGTCGTTTAAAACGACAGTTGATGAATAGGTGTTATTTGGGGGCGCTGATAATATCAAAAACTGCGATTAAGCTTTTAAAACAAGAAGCCCACTGTTAGTGTATTTCATTCCAGTAAACACCTTGCTATGAGTGTGCTAGAGTGTTGCTTGAAGCAATACTTTCTACTATGAAGATATGAATAAGCTAAGTGAGTTAGAAAAAGAATTGGCTGAGCTGTTTAAGTCGAGCTTAGATGCTGAGAAACTGTTTTATTTAGGGATACA
>CAJAHC010000054.1 GCA_903939355.1 uncultured Methylococcaceae bacterium
TAGCGGCAACGACATTCCATTTCTTGCCCGCATTTTAGCAGTTGCGGATTCGTTTGATGCCATGACTAACAATCGCCCATACCGCATGGCCTTGCCTATAGAAAAAGCAGTCGAAGAATTAATCAAAAATAAAAATACTCAGTTCGATTCTGATATAGTCGAAGCATTCATTAAAATCATTTAATCTGACCAATAATCTCAAAATGGCACGATAATTGTTTGTTTTTCTTTGCAATATAGGGGGAAATTACGACTTTGCCAGTTAATCATCTAGTCAGTTATGCAAATTTGGCCAGTAGGGCAGGACTTGACTCTGTTAAAGGCCAGGTAAATATAACAAACAATCGGGAAATATTTAATGATGTTTTGCAGGAAGCCCTCAAACAGCAAAATAGTCTGGCGGCTACGACTGAAGCGGTTCCTTTAGGCAAAAACCAGATCGCGCTTTTGATTAAAAATTTGCAAATACAGATGAATCGGCAGCTTTTCAACATTGTTCTTGATAATCCTGAAGAAGGAGCAAATTTTCTTCCATCAAAAATAATATCTGATTATGGGGCATTAAAAAACAAAGCTGTATTGGATGCGTCAATAAACAGTCAGATTTCGCCAAAAAACAATGTCCAAAAGCCTGATATTAATCTGGAGAGAATTATTGAGAAGGCGGCACGTAAATATGATGTAGATGCTGATCTGATCAGATCAGTAATAAAAGCCGAAAGCAACTTTGATCCGCAGGCGACCTCGTCTAAGGGAGCTATGGGCTTGATGCAGTTGATGCCGGAAACTGCAAAGGATCTTGGTGTTAAAAACGCCTATGATGCCCAGCAAAATGTGTTGGCAGGAACGAGTTATCTGAAATCATTGCTGGATCGTTATGACGGTAAGATAAATCTGGCGTTGGCTGCCTATAACTGGGGAATGGGGAATCTGGAGAGAAGTCCAGACAACTTGCCTGACGAAACCATCAATTATGTAGCCCGTGTAAACAACTACCTGAAAAATATAAAAGAATAGGCCTGGCAACAGAATTCATACTGTTTTTTCTTGAGCGCTCATCATAAGAAGGATTTACAAAGACGACCACTCGAGTTGCTGTAAAAGAAAAGTTATAATTGTGGGTAATTAAAAAACAATTTTATCCGGAGACCTTCTTTCAGGCACATATTTATGGGGAATTTTGTCTTCATTCCACTGGCGGGATACATACAAATTGCAATAACAACTGCCGTAATCTTTCACATCATCCTGCCTGTAAATACAGGGGCACATTATGTCTTGATCATTTTCGCGATTGCCAGAGGCCAGGCGACAGGGGCAGGATGTATAACCATATCGACCTTTAATTACTAACAGATCTTGCAGAATGGACAGAACCCAATCTTTATCTTTATTAAAGAAATAACCTTTTGGTTCTTGAACCTTCTTTAGCATTTCGTACAGTTCGGCAGGTTGCATCAGATACCTAAAGCCTTTCGGATATCATCCTCTTTAAAGCCAATAATAATTTTGTCGCCAATGATAATAGTCGGAAAAGAGCGTTGAGGATTGTATTGAACCACGTCCTCTAAAATTTTTTCTCTTTCCTTGCCCTGAAACTGATCTACATCTACAAACTCAAATTTAATGCCATTATCATTCAGGAATTTCTTTGCAGCTTTACAATGACTGCACGTGCTTAACGTGAAAATTTTAACTTTTGGCGGCATTTTTAAATCCCCCTGTTATTTTCTTGTAAAATATACTTCTTTCACAGATCATGTCAAGTTGATAGTTCAATAGGGTCAATCCAGTATTATCAGTGGATTAGCGGAAGCTCTTAGTGTGGGTGGTTTTGATTAAGCTAAATCATTAATTTTAGTTTGGATTAGAAGTGACTATAATCCTTAAGTCTTCTAAGATGGGCAATGCGAAGTCCTTTTTATGCCCTTTCTGCTCCTCCTTGGGAATATTCTTTGTGGTCACGCTGAAGGTGTCAGTTGCTCTTCCAATGGTCAGTTTTGCATTAATTGTCGTTGAGTAGTTCTCTGATGAAGTCACTTGAACAGTTACGGTAGAGCCATCGCGTACAGTGCCACTGGTGCTCGTATATGATCCGCCATTAATGGAGTATGCGCCGCCGGTGATAGAAATGGGTGACGCTGCATTGATGCCGGATACATTTACGGGATTGGACGTGAACGCTGTATTCAAGGCCACACCTGTCCTGTCAGCTAAGGTGAATTTGGCAGGCGTGACATCCGTTTGAGTGGTCAGAATAACTGTTTCCGTCCATGTTTCAAAGCCAGAGGAAACGAGTTCTTCATAACTGCGGGTTTTATAACCTTCAGTATACCAGGGGTCAATAAAAGTAACCATTCCGTCTTCAATGCCAACACCGACAACAAAATGGTTTTCTCCGATAGGCCTCACCATGTAAATGATGAATGGCCGATTAGCTTCAATTAGTTTTGTAGCTTCTTCCAAGGTAAGGGCTGCGGGATATCCGTAACTGCTCACTCCCCAATTTTGCAGAATATCCACGATACTTCCGGCTTTCCCA
>CAJAHC010000055.1 GCA_903939355.1 uncultured Methylococcaceae bacterium
TAACTGGTTGGTTGGGGGGGTATAATTTTCAGTGGGCATGGTCTTCTGCCTGGTGCGCTGGGCAATATGTATAAGTGGTTGTCTTTGATAATTTGAAATCTTATCAATTACAGATAAAAAAGGATACTTGACTCTAAAGCACCTTATTTATCTATTTCATGTTGTTTGCGTAATGCTTTCGTCAATTCGCCAATATCAGACATAACCCAAGTTGGCTGAAAGTCAGAGTCTTTCAAATCATTTTGAGTTGAAACGCCCGTTAACACCATGACACTCCGAATTCCTGTGCGAACCGCACCTAGAATGTCAGTGTCTAGACGATCACCAATAGCGACTGTTGCAGTTGGTTCAGCATTAAGTAAGGCAAGAGCTTGTTGATACATAATAGGCTCTGGTTTACCAATAATAGTTGGCTTGACGCCAGTGGCAACTTCGAGGGCAGCAAGAATTGCTCCATTTCCATGCGTGATACCCAGTTCGGTTGGAAGTGTAGTATCGCCATTGGTACCAATAAATTGCGCGCCGGCTCTAATATTTAATGTGGCTGTGGCTAATTTATCCCATGTTAATGTATGATCTTTTCCGCATACTACAAAGTCAGCACCTTTTTTGACAATGTCACTATCTTTATTAACTTCATATAGAGCCGTTAGTGTAAAACCTTGGTCAATCAGGGGTTGTTTAGCACCTTCTTCACCAACTACAAATACACGAGTGTTGGCTGGGTCTACTTTTTCACTCAGGTATAACGCAGTGGCAATTCCAGAAGTTAAAATTTGATTTTTGTTTACGCTTACACCCATTTCTGCAAGTTTTTTAACATATTGATCAGGTGTCGAACTGGCATTATTTGTGGCCAGAATAAACGAAATTTTCAATTCTTCAAGCGCTTGAAAGAATTCTACTAATCCAGGAATTGCATTTTGACCATGCCACAAAACACCATCCATATCGATAATAAGCGCGCGTATATTTGTAAATGTTTGCATAATGCCTTTTTAAACCTTAAATAGAAATTTTATAGGTAAATGGTTTAATTAATTTGCGTTAGTTGTTTGATACATATTTTTAGCTAAAGCTTGTTTAGCTCTTATATCGGCCCCAGATGGGAGATGTGTGGATTTATTTTTGATCCATGCAGCAATGTCAGTCCATACTGTTTCGGCTTGTAGATCACGTAATAGCATATGATATCCATTTTGATAAAATGCAACGGTTTTTTCATTAATAGCTGTTTCTAGAAATGTTTGTAGAAAAACGTGAGTTGGTTCTTTCGGAATAATATCGTCTTTTTCACCGTATAACATTAAGGTTTTTCCGTGTATTAATGCTGCATTGTTAAATGCTTCATCCATTAAATTAGACAGGCCATATAGAGTTTCAATTCGTGTTGATTTGATAACCAACGGATCCTTCCCAAGCGCTCTTAACATTTTAATATTATCCGAAGGCGTTACTTTTACTCCCTTACCCGTTAATGTTAGCCACGGCATACTATGCGCCATTGTCCAAAGTAAACTGGTTTGATACCAAGGCATGGTTGATTTGGCCCAAAGTGCAGGAGCTGCAAGAACAACGCCTGCAACAGCAGGTGCGTTTGATTTGCTCATGGTGTTTATAATAATGGCTCCACCCATGCTTTCGCCAATTAAGTAAACCGGTTTGTTTGGGAAACGATTGCTTAATAATTTTATTAAAGTCAGTAAATCATTGCTATAGGCACTATCTCCAGCCCATAACCCACGTTTTGTAGTTCCGCCGAAGCCACGTTGATCATAAGCGAAGCAGGCGATCCCCGAATTGCTGAAATATTCTCCGGGCAATTCAAAAAAAGAGCTGTAATCATTGAAGCCATGTAAGGCAATAATAATGGCATAAGGATCGGATTTGGGTTGCCAGTGCCGAAGAGGTAGCGCTGCTCCATCTTCCGTAAAAAAATAGGACTTGCTAAGTCTGGCCAAATTATTGTCAACACCAGGTGGATATATCATCGGCATACAGCCTGTTAATGAAATGACCAGTAGAGCTAGATATATTTTGTAACGCATGATTACCATTAGTTGGACAGTCAGTCTTGGTTCAGACTAAATAATTGACGAATTTTTGTTATACGATTAAACCGATGTGTAGCCATTTGTGTTTTTTATTACCCAGCGCTCTTGATTATCGTCTAATAGTTCTTTTTTCCAAAAGGGTGCTTTGGATTTTAAAGTTTCCATAATGAAACGATTTGCATCATAGGCATCGCCCCGATGAGATGACCAAACAGTAACCACAACTATTGGCTCATTGGGTAAAACAGTCCCAACACGATGAATAACCAAACAATCAATAAGTTGCCACTGCTGTTGAGCAGCCAATATAATTTTCTCTATTTGTTTTTCAGTCATGCTGGGGTAATATTCTAACGTCATCGATTTAACAGCAGTGTCTTCATTAAAATCACGCATGGTGCCGATAAAAATATTACTGGCACCAATCGTCATGACATCTACTAATTTTGTGTTCTGATAGGCTTGAATTTCCTGGAATGGATCAAATATATCGGTTTTAATTTGTATTGCCATGGTTAACCACCTGTAACAGGTGGAAAAAAAGCTACTTCATCACCGTCTACAATTACAAAATCTAAGCTTGCATAGTCCATATTAACAGCAGCCAATATGTTTTCTGGTATTTCTGTTCCAACGTTGGCGTAATGCCAAACATCATAGACGGTCATTGGGTTTGAATAGGTTAGTGTATCTTCCGACCGCGCCACCTTTTCTTTTAAACTCGCAAAATATCGTACTTTAATTGACATAATTATTCCGCATATATAAAAAACATTAGATAATAAAGTTTTATGACCATTTATCAACTCTATTTTAATTCTAAATGACCTATACACCTCACTTTAATCAAGCTGGCGAAGCTCATATGGTAGATGTTAGTGAAAAATCTATCACCCATCGCTCTGCAATTTCTGAGGGTTACATTGAAATGCGCCCTGAAACACTGCAGATAATAGTTGCTGGCACTCATAAAAAAGGTGATGTACTGGCTGTGGCCAGAATTGCTGGCATCATGGCCAGTAAAAAAACATCAGAATTGATTCCACTTTGTCATCCTCTCCCTATAAGTCATGTTGAATTGAGCTTTACAGTTGAAATGGCTATCAATTGTATCCGTTGTCAAACTCTAGTAAAAACTATCGGTCAAACCGGGATAGAAATTGAAGCGTTATGTGCTACTCAAATTGCTCTACTTACCATCTATGACATGTGTAAAGCACTAGACAGAGGTATGGTCATAAGATCTGTTAGACTTCTTGAGAAAGATGGTGGAAAGTCAGGCCATTGGCAACAAATTAATAGTGATAAAAAAAATACGGGCTGAATTTGAGATACCAAACAACTTTATATATAAGTTTGGTAAACTACAGGGCAATATGAAGAGAAGAGTAGAAACTGTTATGCCTATTACATTAAAAGAACTCGCTGATCATTGTGAGGCACAGATTGTTGGTGATGATGTATCAACATTAATTTATTCTGCCGCTGATATTAAGTCAGCAAAAGTAGGCCAAGTGACGCAGTTGACTAATAGCCGATATGCCAAGCATATTGAAAAATCTATGGCTTCAGCTTGTTTCATAGCAGAAGGTTATAGTATCGACAGTATACCTAATGGCATGGCTTTACTTGTTTGTGTTGATCCAGAAATCAGTTTCATTAAGGCCTTAGAGTTACTGCATCCTGCTTCGATTTATACCCCAAAAATTGCGCCCCAAGCGTTACTTGA
>CAJAHC010000056.1 GCA_903939355.1 uncultured Methylococcaceae bacterium
ATCTATTTATGAAAAAGAAATATTTATTAGCTATTGCTGCATTATCAACGGCAGGATTTTTGCCAATTTCTCAAGCCGCTGATAAAGCGGTAGATGATAGATTTTATATAGCGCCTTATGGTACATTTCTTCAGCCAGGCGGTGATCGACAATCGGATAACGGCTGGGGCGGCGGTATGGGCTTTGGTAAGATGCTTAATCATTATTTTAACGTTGAGTTGAAAGGCTTTTATCAAAACTTACATGGCGGTAAATACGGCGGTTCGGATATGACCGGCGGTCTTGCTGAGGTTCAATATTACTTCATGCGTGACAAATTATCGCCTTATACCGTACTCGGCTTAGGTGGTATGAACACCAGTCATAACTCTAAAAGTGGTGCAGGCTTTATTGGTGAAGCCGGTGCTGGTTTGACGTATGAAGTCAGCGACCATTTTATGGTGCGTAGTGATGTGCGTTATCGTTACAACCAAAACTTTAATGCTAATTTACAACCGGGTACTAATGAATTCAGTGACATGATAGTGAATCTTGGCTTTGTTATTCCTTTTGGTGCAAAACCAGCGCCAACTGTTGTAGCTGCATCTGAGCCGTTGCCACTTCCAAAACCACTGCCTGTAGAGAGCGGTTGTTCTGTGCTTGATAGCGATCACGATGGTGTTAATGATTGTGTTGATAAGTGCCCTACTACCTTACCGGGTGTTAATGTTAGCATCGCTGGCTGTTGGATTGTTGATGTATTATTTGATAATGATAAAGACATTATTAAGTCGGAATACTTCGGGAATCTTGATAACGCTGCTAAAGCCATTAAAGAAAATCCTGGTCTTGTTATTGAAGTACAAGGACATACCAGTAATACAGGAAGTTTAAAACACAACATGAAGTTGTCTGAGCGTCGAGCTATAGCGGTTAAAAATTATCTAGAAAAAGGTTCTAATTCACCTAATCTAACTGCTAAGGGTTATGGCTGGTCTCGTCCTATTGATACCAATGACACTGAAGCCGGTCGTGCCAACAACCGTAGAGTCGAGTTGACTGTTGATGGTGAGCCACAACAACCTTTAAACAGTAAATAAAGATTGTTATAGTAAGAAGCGTCTTTATTTTTTAAGAGCCCTTCCAAAAAACCCGCTTTCATAGCGGGTTTTTTTTGCTCAATTTACTGGTTTTTATATGAATGGAGACTTTTGCAAGATAAAAATATCTCCTTACCTATCAATATCATAATATATAAGTATAAATCAATAAGCTGTTGTTTTTATAAGTTTTTCAGATTTCTCTGTTTACACACCGCACCGGCAAAAGTAACCTCCTGAATCAAATAAATCAATTTATAGACTGGAAGCCAATAGCATCAAAAAATTCGCGAGGATCATAACTCAGGGTAGAATGCTAAAGGGAACTCGACTTATAAGCCTCTCTTGATATGCAACGTAAAGTAAAAATATTTTCTAAACCCTTCAGGTTATCCGACTAGAATTTTTATACCTATAATGTCCGTTAAGGTTCGTTGACATGCTAATAATTTAAAAGTATAAGTTGAGGACTTATTTATCTTTTAAAAAACTTGTAACGTAAATTGCTTATTTTAGATACCGCCATAAAAGTAGCAAAGCGACTACTCTAATGCTGTAGAGTCAGCTATACAGCTTCTATACTCTTGGTCAATTTCAGTCAAACACTAACAAATACTTTTTGCACATAGACATGCAATCTATTAATCCATTCTCAGGCGAGATAATCAGTAATTATCCAAAATACTCTTCATCAGAAGTGGAAAACATTATTCGTAAAGTTGATTGTGCTTTTCATTTGTGGAAGCAAACCAGCTTTAAAGAACGATCAATTTATATGAACAATCTTCAAGCAAGCTTACTTGAACAAAAAGTAGAGCTAGCCGATATTATGATTGCTGAAATGGGCAAAGTAAAACGCGAAGCGGTAGCAGAAATTGAAAAGTGCGCACATATTTGTTCATTTTATGCCGAGAATACCGAAGAATTTATAAAAAACAAACCCATCAAAACAGAAGCTTACGAATCTTACATCTGCTATCAACCCATTGGGACGGTTTTAGCCGTGATGCCCTGGAACTTTCCTTTTTGGCAGGTCTTCCGTTTTTTGGCTCCTGCATTGATGGCTGGTAATACAGGTGTTTTGAAACATGCATCTAATGTTTCAGGCTGTGCCTTGGCCATAGAACAATTGGTTTATGACGCTGGTTTTCCGGAGAATGTTTTTCGCACATTACTGATTGGTTCAGAAACAGTGAAAGCCATTATAGAAAACCCCCTGATTAAGGCTGTTACACTTACCGGAAGTGCTCCTGCTGGAAAATCAGTGGCTGCGACTGCAGGATCTGTATTAAAAAAATCCGTACTCGAGTTAGGTGGTAGTGATCCATACTTGATTATGGAAGATGCTGATCTCGAAGTCGCCGCACGTTTGTGTGTGACCAGTCGTTTGTTAGATGCCGGGCAAAGCTGTATTGGCGCCAAACGATTTATTATTGCCGAGCAAATTTACGATCAGTTTAAATTAAAATTTGTATCACTAATGAGCCAGGCTACCTTTGGCAACCCACTTGATTCTCAAACAACAATCGGTCCATTAGCTCGATTAGATTTGCGTAACCAATTACATCTGCAAGTTACAAAAAGCCGTGACCTTGGAGCAACCATTTTACTGGGTGGATATATTCCTGACGGGCCGGCAGCCTTTTATCCCCCAACTGTTTTAGAAAATGTAATACCCGGAATGCCAGCCTACCACGAAGAACTGTTTGGGCCGGTCGCTGTATTATTTCGCTTTAAAACTGAAGAAGAAGCCATTCAAATTGCAAACGATACCGTGTTTGGCTTGGGGGCGGGTATTTTCACTGCTGATGTAGAAAAAGCTAAAGTACTTGCTGAAAAAGGATTGATTGCAGGGAGTGTATTTATAAACGACTTTGTAAAGTCTGACCCCCGACTTCCATTTGGTGGCATTAAAGAAAGTGGTTACGGACGTGAACTATCAGAGCTTGGCCTAAGAGAATTCATGAATATAAAAACAGTGTTCGTGAAATAGTTAAATAAACTCTCAATTTTAAAAATCGCTTAATTCCATATCAAACTAGCTGTAAAAATATTTTTTTGTTTCGTTTTAATTATAAAACCTAACAGACCTCACTTACGTTTTGTGATAAAACCCAAAACAATTCTTCTGTAAAGTTTATAATGTTTGCCTTTTTATGTGTAATGGCAGTTGAATTAATGACAGATTTTATCCCCGGTCAACGCTGGATTAGTAATACGGAATCAGAGCTTGGTTTAGGTCTTATTCTTGAGGTAAATTTCAAACGAGTTACTGTGCTTTTTTTAGCCAGTGATGAGCGACGGATTTATGCAAGCGATAATGCCCCCTTAACACGAGTGAGCTTTGCCATTGGCGACACGATTGAGTCAATTGATGAGGAAAAGCTTACTGTTACTCGCTTAATCCAAAAAGACGGCTTAATTATCTACGTGGGATACAATGAGTTTGGAGAAGAAGTTCAATTGGAAGAAATTGAACTCAACCATCACATTCAGTTTAATAAACCTCAGGATCGACTTTTTACTGGTCAAATTGATCCCAGTTCTTGGTTTTTGTTACGCTATGAAACGTGGCTAAGACTGCAACGGCTTCAGCAATCCCCTGTTAAAGGCTTGTTAGGTGGCCGAACTTCATTAATTCCTCACCAATTATATATTGCTCACGAATCAGCAAACAGGTCAGCACCAAGAATTATGCTGGCAGATGAAGTAGGTTTGGGTAAAACCATCGAAGCTGGTTTAATCCTACATCATCGACTTATTAATAACCTGACACAACGTGTATTAATTATCGTACCAGAAAGCCTTTTACATCAATGGTTAGTGGAGATGTTAAGACGTTTTAATTTGCGATTCAGTGTTTTTGATGAATCACGATGCCTTGAAGAACTCAACGTTGACGGTCTTGATGAAGTTAGTGGCGTACAAGAAGACAATAACAACCCATTCTTAACTGAACAATTGGTTCTATGTAGTCAACGCTTTTTCTCTGACTATCCTCGCCGCCAAGAACAAGCCCTTCAAGCCGGTTGGGATATGGTCATTGTTGATGAGGCACATCATCTTGAATGGAATGAACAAGCAGCGAGTCCTGAATACCAATTTGTTGAACAACTGAGTCTACAAACTCCAAGTATTATCCTATTAACTGCCACACCTGAGCAATTGGGTAAAGAAAGTCATTTTGCCCGCTTAAGACTTCTGGATCCTGATCGATTTTACAGTTTTTCTGCCTTTCTTGAAGAAGAGCGACTGTTTGAGCCCGTTGCCAATGCGGCTAAATCATTACTGGCAGAACAAACACTGGATACTGAAGATCAACGTCATTTAACCCAATTACTTAAAGATGACAATGTCAGTAGCCTACTGGAGAGTCTTAATAATCCCTCCAAATCGCACTCTGCGCGAGAAGCATTAATTAAAATACTACTTGATCATCATGGTACAGGGCGCATTTTGTTTAGAAATTCAAGGCAAACCGTAAAAGGTTTTCCAGAGCGCGAACATTCTGGTTATGCATTAACCGGATTACAAAATGATCACAACTTACTCCAGGATCCTCGTTATATTTGGCTAATTGACAAACTAACCTCTACGCTTAATACTGAATCAAACAGCTCGCTTTACGGTCAAAAAGCCTTATTAATCTGTAAACATGCTCAAACGGCAATTGATCTGGAGCAAGTCTTAAAAAATAGAGGGGGAATTGCCTCTGCGGTTTTTCATGAAGGCATGACTATTATTGAGCGTGACCGTGCAGCTGCTTATTTTGCTGATGAAGAAAGTTCTGCGCGCTTGTTAATCTGCTCTGAAATTGGAAGCGAAGGTAGGAATTTTCAGTTCGTTCACCACTTAATTCTATGGGATCTCCCTAATAACCCTGATTTATTACAGCAACGAATTGGCAGGCTCGATCGTATCGGACAAAAACATATCATTCAAATACATATACCGTACTTGGAAAATACTCCTCAACACAGCTTGTATAGATGGTATGACGAAGGACTTAATGCATTCTGCAGCAATAACTCAGCAGCACAAGCAGTTGCAGATCTGCTGCAAAATGATCTCATTGAATTATTGGAAAGCAATAATCAGGTCGATATTGAAACATTTATAGCCAAAACGCGACTCTTAAGTGCTGACATTGAAAAGAAATTACACAATGGCCGTGACCAATTATTAGAATTAAACTCCTGCCGCAAAGAATTATCTGACCAACTCATAGCTCAACTAAACAACTATGAACGTGAAGGTATGCTCTGGCCTTACATGGAAAATGTCTTTGAATGCTATGGCGTTGATACTGAATTCCATTCCCCTGATTGTTTTATTATTCGCCCCAGTGATCATTTACGTGTTTCACACTTTCCCGGCTTATCTGAAGATGGGATGACTATAACAGTCAATCGACAAATTGCTTTGGCCAGAGAAGAACTACAATTTTTAACGTGGGAACACCCAATAGTAACTGCCTCAATGGATCTGGTCTTATCCAGTGAAACGGGTAATGCAACCATCAGCGTAATTAAACACAGCGATCTAAAAGCTGGTCAATTTTTGCTAGAGTGTTTATTTATTGTCGAATGTAGTGCGCCTGCACAATTACAAATTAACAGATTTTTACCACATACCCCCATTCGAATACTCATCAACCAACATGAAAAAGATTTAACAAGCTCAATAGACCATCAAAGCTTGTTAGAAACAGGTAAAAACTTTGATAAACAGCAAATTATAAGCTTCTTAAATAACCAACGGGGGGCCATCACTATACTTTTAGCCGCAGCAGAACAAAAAGCCAATGCTGAAATGCAACAACTCATTGATAGTGCAACTAATAATATGCTCGAGTCACTTTCCGCTGAGATTAAACGTCTAGTCAGACTAAAAAAAGTCAACCCGACAATCCGAGCTGAAGAAATTGAAGAACTTAAAGATATGACTATGCTAGCTCATGAAAATATACAGGCCGCTCATTTAAGATTAGACGCCGTTCGTTTCATCATTACCAGTTAAATATTCCTATGTTAAATATCGGTAAAATTAATACGTTAAGCGTAGTCAGAAAACAAGGTGCTGATATCTATCTTGCTAATGGCATATCTGCCAATGTATTGCTGGCAGACAGAAAACCACCTGAAAACTGTCAGGTAGGTGACACCTTGGATGTATTTGTCTATGTGGATTCTGAAGGTCATCTTGCAGCAAGTACAAAAATACCTTTGGCACAGGTTGATGATATTGCTTGGTTAAAAGTAGTATCACTTAATTATGTAGGCGCTTTTTTGGACTGGGGCTTACCCAAAGATTTACTACTCCCATTTAGCGAACAACACCACGAAATGGAAGTCGGCAAGTCTTATCTGGTTAAAGTGTTTCTTGATGACAAAAATCGTGTTGCCGCCACTACCAAGATTGATCGCTTTATTGCTGATGAATCTGTTGATTTTGAACTCGGTCAAAAAGTCTCACTTATTATTGCAGATAAAACAGAGTTAGGGGTTAAAGCCATCGTAAACCATACGCACTGGGGTATGTTGTATCAAAATGAGCTCTTTCAGCCGGTCAGAAGAGGGCAAAAAGTTAACGGCTACATTAAGCAAATCAGAGAAGATGGCAAAATTGATCTTATTCTGCAAGAACCTGGTTACGGCAAAGTCGTATCGCTAACCGACAAAATCCTAATCAAACTCAATAAAAACAATGGGGTATTAATGTTAAGCGATAAAAGCCCACCAGAAGAGATTTACGCAACCTTTGGTGTCAGTAAAAAAGTATTTAAACAAGCAATTGGCGCACTGTATAAAAAACAGTTAATTAGTATTGATAAAAATGGAATTAAGTTAGTTTGATAATCCAATACAGCAATAATCTTATTCTAATCCATATCTATATTGATAGAGCCATTGCCTTGTTTGACACTTTCTCCCCTACTCATTAATATTGTTGCTCTATTACTAGTGCCCATGGCCGGCCTTTTACAGGCAGTACTTTTCCCGCTCCATCCAATTTAATATGAGCCAAACTGACTGCATCGGCGACATTACCCCCTATTACATCGATTTCATCCAGCCTTTTTGCTACCACTAAATCGCAATGGTAAGCCCCCCGCTTTAATTCATTATAATTGTGAATGGCCTGAATAAAAACGTCTCCTCGCGGTGCACAAATAATGTCTCCGGGCTTCGGGATATAGTCGCTAACAGGATGACTCACAAATCTATTTTCTAGGCTAGAATTCATCAGGTAATCCATATAATCCCAATGCAATACTGTTGAAGGGAAATCACTCTCAGGCACGCCGGCACTTCGAACTAACCAGACAATAAAAGCACCCGACCAAGGTCTAATTTCTCCTTCATGTCCAATTATCGGCAAGTCTGTCGCCGCATACCAATACATAAAAATTCGACTAAAAAAAGGTGGCAGCTTTTCATGACCGTGGATAACATTAGTCGGGTAAGTAACTGTTGGTGGTTCACTATCGTAATTGATCTCAGGCCTACCGAACAACTCCCACTCCTGACGAGCTAGATATATCATTCTTTCTCTAATATCAGGAATAGTAAACGTAGAAGGCGCGCTAGCCTCGACTGAAATGATAGGAGTTCGACCCTGGTTTTGCAACGAACAGCCTGTAAGGAAGAAAACTATACAAACAAAGATATAAAGTGTTCTTAAACAATATCCATGATTCATTATCTTTACTCTACTTCATAAAGGACACTTTAGTAATTACTAGGCCGAGTAATTGTCTTACAATTTTCTAACAGCATTGGATTCCAATGCTCAATACCCCAGTTAAGCATCTCAGCTGCCGAAGCCTGTTGAAGCTCCGTAGGAGGATTTTGTTTTAATAAAGTCAACAGCTCATAAATAACTTTATGAGGATATTTTTGATCAACCGCTGTAGCCAGCGTTTGTTTACTGAGCTTATAACCCTGTTCATCTATTATAACCGGAACATGCATGTAGTGAGGCGTTTCAAACCCCAACAGCTGCTGTAGATAAATTTGCCTCGGTGTTGAGTCAAGTAAATCATAACCTCTTACTACATGATTAATTCGCTGTCTGTTGTCATCAATAACTACTGCAAACTGGTACGCAATGACTTGGTCTTTTCTTTTTAAAATAAAATCACCATGCACGGCAATATTATACAAAATTAGACCCTGCAATTCATCGTTAAAGGAAATAATGCGATTATCTGTCTTAAGTCGATAAGAGTAAGGGCTTTGAGGCACCACCTGTTTCTCACGACACAAACCTGAATAAACATCCGTCAATATTTTTCGACTACAGGTACACGGATAAATGAGTTTTTCTTTGAGTAATTTATCAAGAAAATCATGATAAATATCAATCAGTTGATTTTGATAAAAAACACATCCATCCCAATGTAAACCAAAGATATCAAGTGTTTTTAATATGCTATCAGTAGCGCCTTTTATGTTACGCGGAGTGTCGAGATCATCAATCCGCAGTAACCATAACCCCTGTTTTGATCGGGCTTGAAGAAAACTAGCTAATGCAGTGTAAAGTGAACCAAAATGTAAAGGGCCGGTAGGCGAAGGAGCAAACCGGCCAATGTAGAGCTGTTTATCAACCACGACAACCGGTTTAGCCCATTTGTTTTTCCCTAATTTCATCAAGGGTTTTGCAGTCAATACATAAACTGGCAGTCGGCCTGGCTTCGAGGCGGCGTATACCTATTTCTATACCGCACGACTCACAAAAACCATAATCACCCGATTCAATTTCTTTAAGAGATTCATCAATTTTTTTGATAAGCTTACGTTCTCTGTCACGCGTCCTTAATTCCAAGCTAAATTCTGACTCCTGGGTAGCTCTGTCATTTGGATCAGGAAAGTTAGCAGCGTCATCTTGCATATGATGCACAGTACGATCTACTTCGTGCATTAATTCGGCTTTCCAATTATTTAAAATAGTCGCAAAATGTTCTAATTGGGCTTCATTCATATATTCTTCGCCTTTTGTTTCGGTATAAGGCTTAAAACTGAAAGGTGATGCATTTGGTTTAGCACTATCGGTCATCCATTAACTCCTATAGATCAATATAAATAAAAACTTTGCATTTATAACGGAATAATAACCCTTTGGCAAGAATTATTGGTATCATTTCTATTTTTTATAGACAGAGCTTATATGCATAGTCGATTGGCAAAGCGGAATTCAAAAATTTCCTCATTTTATGTCATGGAGTTGCTTCGACTAGCCAAACAATTGGAAGCACAAGGGGTTGATGTGATTCATATGGAAATTGGTGAGCCTGATTTTCCTACACCATCAACTATCATCAATGCTGGCATCAAGCACATTAAAACAGGTGAAGTTAAATATACACCTGCCGCCGGATTACCTGAACTACAAAAAAAAATAGCATTATTTTACCTGGAACGCTATGGCGTAAGTATAGATCAGCAACGTATTTTTGTAACTCCAGGCGCTTCTGGGGCATTTTTGCTAGCTTTTGCGGTTAGTCTCAATCCAAATGAAGAAGTGCTGATGGCGGACCCTTGTTATCCGTGTAACAGCAATTTTGCCACCTTGTTTGGCGGTAAAACAAAAAGCATCCCTGTTGATGCCAATACCCACTATCAACTAACCGCTGAACAGATCAAAGCACATTGGTCTCCAGCTGCTAAAGGCGTATTAATCGCCTCACCTTCAAACCCTACCGGCACATTGATTTCACCTAACGAATTAAAGAAAGCTATTAATGTTGTCAACGATCTAGGAGGATGTTTTTATTCAGATGAAATATATCATGGTTTAGTTTACGATCAAACAGCACAAACGGCACTCATGTATAGCGACAATGTCTTTATTATCAACAGCTTTTCCAAGTACTTTGGTATGACTGGTTGGCGCATTGGATGGTTGATTGTGCCTGAGGAGTTTATAGAAGCCACTGAAAAATTAGCACAAAACATATATATTGCAACATCTACTCAAGCTCAATACGCTGCTTTGGCAGCATTTGATGAAAATACCATGTCAGAACTTGAAGACCGGCGCATAAAATTTGCCACCAGGCGTGATTTTCTCTATGAGAATTTATTACGCATAGGCTTTGAAATACCCATTAAACCTGATGGCGCATTTTATGTTTATGCCAATTGCAAAAAATTTACCGATGATAGCCATCAATTTGCATTAGATTTTTTGGCGACTGAAGGGGTAGCCATAACCCCAGGAATAGATTTTGGAAAATACAAGGCTCATCATATGCTGCGCTTTTCTTATACAACTTCCATAGCTAAAATGACTGTGGCAATGCAACGTCTGGAACGCTTTATAAAACAGAGATAACTATGACTGTAAAACAACTATCAGTAAATGATCTACAAAAAAAAATTGCTCGGAACGAAAATATATTTTTGCTTGATGTAAGAGAGCCGAATGAATTTCAATACGCGTGTATTGGTAACAGCACACTAATCCCTCTTAATCAGATACCAAATAGGCTAACAGAACTTGATTCCAAGCAAGAAATTATTGTCGTCTGTCATCATGGCATGCGTAGCCAACAAGCAGCCAACTATCTTATCCAATCAGGCTTTGAAAATGTGTCCAATTTAATAGGTGGGATTGATGCTTGGTCTTGTAATTGTGACCACTCAATCCCTCGTTACTAGAAAAAAGAAAGACTTGTTCTCATGGACGCTCATGATGTCTATTGCCACAGTGAGTGTTCTTGCAAAAAAAGATACGCGTTCAATGCAAATAGCTTTATGATGATTGCTTAATATTACAAATTGTGAGGATTAACTATGCCCTATACTCAAGACATTGTAGACGAAATAAATATTTTGGTTCGCTATAACCTTAGTACTACACAAGAAGGAATCAAGGTACACAAAACTGCACCGCCCGAATGTATTAAAGCAACGAAACGTTTATTTGATAAGGGCTTGGTAACCCAAGAAGATGGTGGTTATTTAACTACCCTAGGACATGAAGCATCTGAACAAGCTCAAGCCGTTTTAAGGCTGCTAAATCCTGCTTAAATATAGGATCATTGAGCTTCCAAAACTAAGATAGAAATCTTATTTGGAACATCATTACGACTTACAAATATAAAAAAGGCTTAGCGATAAATGGCCAAGCCTTTTTTGGTAGGCATCACTGATATTGGATCGGCAATTAGGCTTCCATAACCACTGACGTTCTGATCTTTTTCATGGCATTTTGTTCTAACTGCCTAATTCTCTCCGCGGACACATTGTATCGGTCAGCTAGTTCATGCAAAGTAGACTTTTTCTCAGTCAACCAACGACTCGAAATAATATCAAAACTTCTCTCATCTAATTCAGCCATTGCTACTGATAATAAATCCTGCCCATGCCCTTCCCAATCCGAGTTTTCAAGTAATATGGATGGATCAGCTCCATATTGATGAAGATAATTCGAAGGATAACTGCTACTTTCCTCTGACGAATCATCAACAGGCATATCAAATGACATATCCTGATTACCTAAGCGTTTTTCCATTTCATAAACGTCACTCACGTCAACATTTAAATCTGCTGCAATAGAAATAGCCTCGTCATTAGATAACCACCCTATATTTTTCTTTGATTTACGCAGATTGAAAAAAAGTTTACGCTGGGCCTTGGTTGTCGCAACCTTTACAATCCCCCAATTTTTTATCACATACTCATGAATTTCGGCTTTAATCCAATGTACGGCAAAAGACACCAAGCGCACTCCTACATCAGGATCAAAACGCTTTACTGCTTTCATAAGTCCTACATTGCCTTCCTGAATAATGTCAGGCATTGATAAACCATAGCCACTATAGCCTCTTGCGACATGAACTACAAAACGTAAATTAGTCATAATCAATTCACGTGCGGCCTCTAAATCACCATCATCTCGATATCTTAATGTTAGATCACGTTCTTCATCGGCGGTCAATCTTGGCATTTGCCGAACTAGGTTCAGATAGGCATCAAATGTTCCAACCGATAAATTAATCGGTAAAGCTAATGCGTTAGTCATGGACTCTCCTAGAAAATAATTTTAGCTTAATTCTAGCACTCTATTAAAGAGAGTGCTAATAATTTTTAAAGATATTTATTATCCAAGCTTTGTTTTCTGAAGCTGACAAATAAGCACTACCCATGAACCAAATATACCCAATAATGACGCAATGAATATCATCCCCATTGTTTCAGGAAAACTTAGAAATACTAGGTGTAGACCTCCCCCATAAAGATCGGAGAGTGTTTCAACTGATTGCCTTAAAATCAACATTAAGGTAGTAACAATAAACCAAGCTGATACTCCTGAAATAAAACCAATCCAAAAGCCAGTGTACAAAAATGGTCTATAGATGAAAGAATTTGTAGCACCCACCAATTTGGCAATCACTACTTCCTCTCGACGAGCGTGCAACTCTAATCGAACTGTATTACCAATAATGAACAATACCGCGGCTGCTAAGAGGATATTAACCAAGCTAGCAAAAAGACGCGCTAAAGAGACAATTGATTGGAGTCGCTCAAGCCACTGCATATCCATCTGAGCAAAATCCACCTCTGGATACTGTTGAAAACTTTTAAATAAACTAGCTAATTCTTGTTTATCATCCAATGTATTTTTTGCTAACACTTGTATTACAATTGGTAACGGGTTTTCTTCCAGCCTATCAATGACTGCTCCAAAACCACTGTAGCTTTTAAAATCGGCTAATGCCTGCTCTCTGGTTATTAGCTTAACCTCTTTTATATTTACATTTTCTCTGACATTATTAGCTAATTTATTAGCATGCATTTCAGAAACATCATCCCTGAGAAATAAAGAAATTTGATTGCTCGTTTCAAGATTGCCGGTTAATTGTTGAAGATTATTGACTAAGATATAAAATCCACTAGCTAATGAAATAGCAATTGCCAATACCGCTATGGTCATAATCGACGTAAAAGGTGACGCAACTAAACGACCAAGACTAGAAAAAAATGCATGTGCATGCAGATCTCTATAGGCATTTAATTTATCGCGCAAACCTCCTCCAGCTAAATTAGTTTGCCTTATTTCCTGCCTAACCGGCTTAACAGGTGGATCTTTTATGATACGATTTTTATAATCTCGCTTCATACTTCATCCCGAAACTAATTGACCATGATCTAACTTTAAGACACGGTGGTTTAGTTGTGTAATTAAAGAAATATCATGTGATGCAATCAAAACAGTAACACCAACTTGTTGAAATTGCCCAAACAAAAACATGATTTCTTCAGACAATTCAGGATCTAGGTTACCTGTTGGCTCATCGGCAATAATAATTGGCGGCTTATTAACTACTGCCCTTGCAATTCCCACTCGCTGCTGCTCACCACCCGACAAAGCCAAAGGATATTTTTTTTCTTTACCCGCCAAGCTAACTTTATCTAAAGCAGCTCTTACCCTACGAGTAATTTCGTGATGCCCAAAACCAGCTATCACTAAAGGCAATTCAACATTATCAAAAACAGTTTCTTCATAGCAAGGTTGAATTTCTCCATCGCTGAATCTTAATACAGAAACTTTTCCAAGCTCGGTGCCGTATGCGTCGGCAATCTTCTCG
>CAJAHC010000057.1 GCA_903939355.1 uncultured Methylococcaceae bacterium
CAATGGCTCGTAAGATAATGTCTGGTGTTAGTGTTGAATAAGGTGCAAGTTGAGTATCCATGATCCCATTGTAACCTTGAATACTCTTTAAGGGTCGATACTTTTTTAGTATCTAGGTAGTAAGATTTTTAGGATGGGCGTGTTATGCATTGTTATCAATTCTTATTGATTAAGGATAAAAACATTTAGTTAGCCGTATCTTTAGGCCCTTGTACATCGTTAGGATCACCTTCATAAGGTGTGGCGTAGTTGCAGTCTTTTTGGGGGCAGACTTTTTCGACACCTCGCCTTTTGGTTTCTTTAACTGTTAAAATTGGCCAGGAGCACTGAGGGCAGCTTTCTTCAATTGGATTATTCCAAAGTGCATAATCGCATTTAGGGTAGCCTGAGCAGGAGTAAAATATTTTGCCGTTACGTGATTTTCGTTTAAGTATGGTGCCTTTTTTACATTGTGGGCATTCGACACCAGTATCTGCAGGTTTTTCTAATGGCTCAATGTGACGGCATTTTGGATAGGAACTACAGCCTATAAATTTACCATAGCGCCCCGTTTTAAACACTAATGGTGATTCGCATTCCGGACAGCTTCGGCCTTCAATGACTTCAGGTTCATCAGTAGAGCTCCCATCGTCATTCAAGTTTCGAGTGTAGGAACATTCAGGGTAATTGGTGCAACCAATAAATCGACCATTTCTTCCCAAACGAATTGATAATGGACTGCTGCATTCTGGACACTTTTCATCAATTGCTTCTTGGGTAACATCTTTACGTTGGACACTGGCTTCTTTTTCTTGGATAGTTGAATGAAATGGCTTCCAAAACTCGTGCATCAATGGAATCCAATCTTTTTCACCGCGTGAAACAGCATCCAGCTCATCTTCCAGATTAGCCGTAAAATCATAATCGACGTATTTAGTGAAATGCTCAGTCAGAAATTTATTTACAATTCTACCTACATCTGTTGGGTAAAAGCGTTTATTGTCCAAGGTGACATATTCGCGATTTTGTAGGGTTGAAATAATAGAGGCATAGGTTGAAGGTCGACCTATGCCATGTTCTTCCAAAGATTTGACCAGACTGGCTTCGCCGTAACGGGGAGGAGGTTCTGTAAAGTGCTGGTCTGCAGAGATGTCGTTGAGTATTATTGGTCGACCTTCTTCAAGAGGTGGTAAAAAGCTTTCTTTATCATCGCCTTCTTTGCTGTCATCTTTCCCTTCCAGATAAACAGCCATAAAGCCCGGGTCTGCAATAGTAGAGCCGGTTGCTCTGAATACGTATTTGCCATCAGCACAGCTTAGATCGACTGCGACCATGTTAAGGGTAGCGTGAAGCATCTGGCAAGCTATGGTTCGTTTCCATATAAGATCATAAAGCTTGTATTGCTCAATACTTAGCTGGTCTTTTATTTGGCTAGGTAAGTGTCTTGGAAAAGTTGGACGTATAGCCTCATGTGCTTCTTGGGCGTTCTTTGATTTTGTTTTAAATAGTCGAGGTTCTTTGGGGACATTCTCATTGCCATATTTTTCAGCTATCAAGGCGCGCACTTCCTCTACTGCATCTACTGATAAATTAACGGAATCAGTACGCATATAAGTAATCAGACCTTCTGTCTCTCCACCTATATCAATGCCTTCGTAGAGTTGTTGAGCAACTATCATCGTGCGTTTGGTGGTGAAGCCCAATTTACGTGAGGCTTCTTGTTGCAGTGTTGATGTTATGAAAGGCGGGGCAGGATTGCGTTTTTGTTGTTTCTTTTCCAGTTTGTTAACCAGTAACTGTCCATCAGCAGCATTGAGTAAGACCTGTTTGGTTTTTTCGGCAAGTGCTTCATTGGTGATGCTAAATTGAGTTAACTTTTCGTTATCAAAATGGGTTAATTTGGCTTTAAAAACTTGGTCATGGGAGATTAACGCTGCTTCAATACTCCAGTATTCACGTGTTTTAAAGGCTTCTATCTCCAGCTCACGTTCAACTATCATTCTTAGTGCAGGGCTTTGTACGCGCCCTGCGGACAGCCCGCGACGAATCTTTTTCCATAATAAGGGTGATAGATTAAAGCCAACCAAATAGTCCAAGGCACGACGAGCCTGCTGAGCATTGACTAAGTTAATAGCTAATTTCTCAGGGTTGGCAATAGCCTCGGTAACCGCTTTCTTGGTGATCTCATGAAAGACCACTCGATGAACCGGCTTATCTTTAAGTAATTTTTTTTCTTTCAATAGTTCAAGTAAATGCCAAGAAATAGCTTCCCCCTCTCTATCAGGATCTGTTGCCAGATATAGGGTATCTGCTGATTTGAGAGCTTTACTAATAGCTAGGACATGACGTTGATTACGATCAATAACTTCATATTTCATGACAAAATCATTGCTTGGATCAACAGCGCCTTCTTTTGGAACAAGGTCACGGACATGTCCATACGAAGCTAAAACCTGAAAGTCCTTGCCTAAATATTTTTCGATGGTTTTTGCTTTTGCAGGTGATTCTACAATGACAAGATTTTTGCTCATTTAATTCTTAAGAGTTAAGGTTCAATTACTGTGATTTTGAATGAAAGATTAAGTGTTTTTTCTTTATGATTAATGTAAAAAAGTCGGAACCAGATCATAGACGATATCTTCCATTCTGGAAAAAGCGATTTCTTCATCAGGTTGGCTTAACAATACCATTAATACAATCCATTTAAGTTTTTCCATAGAGATATCTTCAATTTCCAAAGCCATTACCCGATCAATGACAAGTTCTCGATTACCAGAATTGAGAATTCCATTTTGCTCAAGAAACATAATAAAGTTTCGGCAATCTAGGTCCAGTTTTACTATTTCTTGTGAGCAGAAAATTCGAAAAGCTGAAGTAACCGTAGGTTTGATGGTTCGTTGTATATTAAGAGAGTCTAGCCAATCAAAAGCTTTGCTGACTTCACAAGATTCAAAGCCTGCTTCCAGTAATTCTGTTCTGACAACATCACTATCAGGAAGTATTTCAGCTTCATCTTCCATATAATTTTCAAATAAATACATCAGGACATCAAAAATATTTTCTTTCATAGTGTGTTTGTTAATTGTGATTATTTTACTCTCATATAACAACCGCTAGCAGTTGTTTCTAAGTAGCCTTGCAGTTCTAAAATCAATAGCATTGACGAAATAACTTTAACAGATTGCCCAGTGTTTTGAACTATATCATCAATAGATGTTGGACTAAACATAATGTGATTCAATAATGTTTGTTGCTCTAGGTCAAGCATTGATTCAGTCCGTAATGCCGGATAATCCTTATCTTCTTGATAATATTGATTTAATTCTTCAAGAATATCCTGAGTGGTTTCGACAAGTTTAGCGCCATCACGAATAAGAGCATTGCAACCTCGAGCCAGTGGGTTATGAATAGAACCTGGAATAGCAAAAACCTCACGATTTTGTTCTAAAGCCATTCTGGCAGTAATTAATGAACCACTTTGTTTGGCGGCTTCAACGACAAGCAAGCCCTGACAAAGCCCACTAATTATACGATTTCGCCTTGGAAAATGATTCGCTTTTGCGGTAGTCCCTGGAGGGAACTCTGAAATCATAGCTCCAGTGTTGACGATTTCAGTAGCTAAATCTCTATGTTTGGCGGGATAAACCCGATCCAAGCCTGTCCCTGCTACGGCAATAGTATAACCTTTTGCATTCAGTGCGCCACGATGGCTTGCTGCATCAATTCCCAAAGCTAAACCACTTGTTATGACATAGCCATGGCGACTTAGTGTTTTTGCAAAATTAAAGGCGGTTTCTTCGCCTAAAGATGTAGGGTTACGACTGCCCACTATGGCAATCTGAGGTAGAAATAGTAAATCCATATTGCCACGTATAAATAAAACCGGCGGCGGGTCTGCAATTTCTTTTAATTGGGAAGGATAATTTGCCTCATTGAAAGTAATGGCGTAATTATTTTTTTGATCTACCCATGCAAGGTCTTGATCAATTATTGCCCAATTCGGATTTTTTATGGCGCTGATAATAGCACTTTTTAAGCCCAATGAAGAAAGTGTTGATGAAGATTCTTCAAATAACTGCACTGGCGTATGAGTTTTCAGCAGGCTAATGAACGTTCGACAAC
>CAJAHC010000058.1 GCA_903939355.1 uncultured Methylococcaceae bacterium
GAGCGCATATCATGATTATAAATTCGCCCCAAAAGATCCTGAATAAGACCTTCTCTTAAAGCCCCGTCAGCAACAGTCATTTGCTCAATTCCCAGGCTTTTAAAGGTAGCATAAACTATGGCGACTCCACCAACAAATACCGGTAGTCGTTCTTGGTCCAGGGATGGTAAATTTATTTCATTGATATGATTGCATTGATTGAGATACATAACCAATTTTTCCAATCCCTGCCTGGTTATACTGTTATTACTCCAATTATTTGCTTGTAGAACTTTTGCAATTGATCGTAAACTTCCTGAGGCACCTATAGCTTCATCCCAGTTAGCGCGTCGAAATTTCCTTTGAAAGGGTTCGAGTTTTTGTTCTACAAAAAGACTGGCTTGGTTAAATGCACTTTTTGTTAGATATCCGTCCTTAAAAAAAGCATTACTCACTGAGACACAACCCATTTGCAGGCTTTCTTTTTCTTTAGGTGAGTTGCCAGAACCAATAATGAATTCAGTGCTGCCACCACCAATATCCATAACCAAGCGTAGATTGGCTTTACTGCTCAAACTGTAAGCAACCCCTAAGTAAATTAACCGAGCCTCTTCAATGCCAGATATTATGTGGATGGGGTGATTTAGTGCCTGCTCTGCTTTAACTAAAAACTGCATAGCATTTTTAGCGGTTCGCAAAGTGTTTGTCCCAACAATACGGACGCTCCCGCTTGGGAAGTGCCCTATTCTTTGTCCAAAACGTTCCAAGCAAGCTAATGCTTTTTTTTGTGTCTTTTCCTCCAGGACGTTATCTTTGTTAAGACCTGATGCCAATCTGACCATTTCTCTGAGTCGGTCAATTGTTTGAGGAGTACCATCATCGTTCAAACTACAAACAATCATATGAAAGCTATTAGAACCTAAGTCTACAGCTGCAACCACCTTGGGTCGTTTGTTATGCACGTGTCATCCAGTTTTGTCTACTAAACAAGTTAATATCTGTTAAAATTACAATGTTTTTACGATCTAATCCAGCTTTAATAGCTAATATCCAACTTGTCTAATTTAACTTATTTAAAGGCTCCCGTTAAGTGTTAGTTTCAATATGAATGCATTATCTATTCGTAACCTTCGGAAAACATATAATAATGGCTTTGAAGCCTTAAAAGGTATTGACCTCGATGTTGTAGAGGGTGATTTCTTTGCTTTGCTCGGTCCTAATGGTGCTGGCAAATCAACAGCTATTGGCATTATTAGTTCCTTGGTTAATGAATCTAGCGGCTCAGTTAGTATATTTGGTCATGATTTGAAAAAAAATCGCTCAATAGCTAAAAGTTGTTTGGGTATGGTACCTCAAGAAGTAAATTTTAATCAGTTTGAAACAGTTAAAAGTATTGTATTAAATCAAGCAGGTTATTATGGATTACCTCGAAAAACTGCACTTCACAGAACAGAATACTGCCTAAAACAAATGGATTTATGGGATAAGCGTGATAGTGTTTCCAGGCGTTTATCAGGTGGTATGAAGCGACGTGTAATGATTGCCCGTGCAATGGTGCATGAGCCAAAGCTATTGATACTTGATGAGCCAACAGCTGGAGTTGATATAGAAATTCGTCGATCTATGTGGGAAATGATGGAGGAACTTAATCAACAAGGCACAACAATTATTTTAACAACACATTATTTGGAGGAAGCTGAAAGTCTTTGTCGTAATATAGCTATTATCGATCAGGGTTTAATAGTAGAGAACTCTGATATGACAAGTTTACTCGCAAGATTGCATACTGATAATTTTGTTTTGGATTTGGCAGAACCCTTAACGTCTTGTCCAACTATCCCTGGCTATTACATTGAACATATATCTGCAAAAGTGCTCAATGTTGCAGTAATTAAAGAAGTCGGTCTTAATCAATTGTTTAGCCAGTTATCCATGCTAAATATAAAAGTTGTTAGCTTGAAAAATAAAAGCAATCGTTTGGAACAATTATTTATGGATTTAATTACATCGAATGCTTCTGGTAATAAGCAATGAATCATTTTATTGCATTAAGAACTATAGTTAGCAAAGAAGTATTCCGTTTTATTCGTATCTGGCCTCAAACATTATTACCTCCTGCTATAACAACGACCTTGTATTTTTTAATTTTTGGTAAATTAATGGGTAACCGTATTGGTGATATAAATGGTGCCAGTTATATGCAGTACATAGTACCGGGTATTATTTTGATGTCTATCATCAGCCATTCTTATGCAAATGTTGTTTCATCATTTTATTCTACTAAATTTCAAAGAAATATTGAAGAGTTACTTGTTGCTCCAGTACCAAACTGGGTCATATTAGGGGGCTATGTTAGTGGAGGAATTATTCGTGGTCTATTAGTAGGTTTGGTAGTAACAGCAATTTCCCGTTTATTTTGGGAGATTGTTTTTCATAATGTATTTATTGTTCTTTCTATAGCTGTGCTGACAGCTACTATATTCTCCCTTGCCGGGTTTATTAATGCATTACTCGCAGAAAGCTTTGATGATATTTCGATTATCCCTAATTTTGTCCTGACACCTTTAAGTTATCTCGGTGGTGTGTTTTATTCTGTAGATATGCTTCCAGGAATATGGAAAACAGTATCAAGATTCAATCCAATTTTATACATGATTAATACGTTTAGATTTGGATTCATAGGTGTGACAGACGTCAATATCCAATCAGCTTATTTAATAACGGTTGGATTTATTTTTTGCTTAACACTCACATGTTTGTATTTATTGTATAAAGGTATTGGAATTAAAAATTAAAATATCTTTATTGTCTCCGTTTATCGTAACTTTTCCAGACAAAAGTATTGTAACTGTTTATTATGCATCTTTTTTATTAGGAATAAGGTTTAATTATGCAAGTAGCTGACAATACAGCTGTTTCTATCCACTATACATTGACGAACGATGCGGGCGAGGTTTTAGATACGTCAATTGGAGACGAACCCTTAATTTATCTTCATGGCAAAGGGAATATTATATCCGGACTTGAAAAGGCACTGGTCAATAAAAATATTGATGATAAGTTTAAAGTACGGATTGCACCTGAAGATGCATATGGGGAAGTCATGGATGATATGGTCGAAGTAATATCTCTGAATATGTTTGAAGGAATTGATAATATTGAAGTTGGCATGCAATTTCATGCTGATGTCAGCTCAGGTTCTGGAGTAGTAACAGTAGTTAGTATTGATGGTGATGATATTACCATTGATGGTAACCATCCATTAGCAGGCTTATATTTAACATTTGACGTGGAAGTCATCGATGTTAGAGTTGCAACTGACGAAGAGGCTTTACACGGACACATTCACGGTGCTAATTGCAACCATTAATCTATTAAAAAACAGTTGATTATTCTTTAATGGTGAATGAGTATCCTTCTATATACTTCATTCACTATCATGAATAGTAGGGTACCTTTTAATTTTGAAGTTTAGATCGGAAGAGCACACGTCTGAACTCCAGTCACAGCGATAGATCTCGTATGCC
>CAJAHC010000059.1 GCA_903939355.1 uncultured Methylococcaceae bacterium
GGTGGCATTATTCCGTTGCTATTTAAAAGTGTCCAGGGATCATTTGTTGCAGTGATAGCCATATCCTCTTTTGGCGTAATATCCAATTGAGGTAAAAAAATAGCTGTATCGGCACTTGAAGTGTGAGCCAATAAAGTAAAAACAATGCCGCATATTGTTTTAATAACAATATTCATAGAATATTAGAATGGCCAATAAAAATTGGTATTTATTCTGCGCTCATGTTGCAATTAATGCAATTATTTTGCCTATTTTAAATTGGCAGTAATCTTTGCTGATTGCTTATCAAAAAAGATATTTAAGCTTTGATCTCAACGTGCCAGCTATTCACATATTGCTTAAAAAATCACATGCAGTTTTGAATGGCGCAGATGTTTAATGTTAGCCTAAAAATAGCAGTTTAAACGTTTGGTACTTGGCTGCGCACTGTGCAACATAATTAGACCTAACATTATGAAAAATATAGAATAAGATGATTGTAGTGTTACAATAAAAAAACAAGATTGTTACACAAAAGTTACACATTTAAATATATACTATATAACTTATTGATTTAAAATAATTTTTTTTAGTAAAGCTATTGAGTGGGAATAGTTCCTTGCTCCATAGATACCTAATTTGCTCATATTTAGTGTTACAAACTAGTTAGGATAATGCTTGTATAATTTTCAGTATTGTGTAAAATCAATCACTTACAAATAGTGAGTTACAACAATTTGAACCTATCGTAAAACAATAGTTTCAGACACAATACTGAAGGGTCAATGACAGCAATTAAGCAGAATAATCAAGCAGTCACCACAGAACAACCCCGCAGTAAAAAAGATGCGTTTTCTATTCTAGATAATCAAGTCAAAATCTTTAGAACTAACTCCAAAATCTATCAGTTCCAACTCTGGATAAAAGAAGAACAAAAGTATGTGCGGTTATCTCTACATACTGAAGATAAAGACACAGCAATCACCAAAGCAACCGAACGATTTATCTACTACCGTTCAAAAACACTCAATCACGAAAAGATATTCTCCATCTCAGCAACTGAACTGCGCGATGCTTTTCTTATTTCTATTCAACAGCAAGTCGATAATCTGCAACTATCGGTCGGTCGTCAAGGTGCTATTAAGACATTCACCAAGCATTACCTAAGGTTCGTAACCCCTGCCGTCAAGATACAAAACATAGACCCCAAACTGTTTAGACACTATCTGGCATTTAGACGCAAATCCAAATCCGATATTCTAGTTACTGTCGTTATCAATGAGAGTATCGTCATCAAACAACTGTATCAGTTCGCCATAGACCAAGGGATGCTCAAAGCAGATTACAAGATTGACTTTGGTGTGATGAAGAAACAATCAGATGAAGCAATCAGAGACAGTTATACGGTGGAAGAATATAAAATGCTCATTACCGTATCCAAGCAATGGAGCAAGGACAAAGCACTCAATGCAGATGAACGATACTATCGGCAGTTAAGTAATGACTTCATTCTTATCATGGCAAATGGAGGATTTAGAACACAAGAAGCAAGATTACTCAAATGGAAAGACATCAAAAAAATCACTACAGCAGACAAGGACACCTTTGCTGAAGTCGTGGTGAGAGCAGAAAACACCAAAGTCAGAAAAACCAGAACCATAGAAATGCGACGAGGGGATGTCTTTCAACGCATCAAAGGATATTCACAGCATACGGAACGAGAAGACTTTGTCTTTTCAACCTATGAGAAAAATGAAGTCTTAAGCAAAAAACGACTATATACAATATTCAATCAACTCAGAGAAATCGTTAAGACAAAACATACTGACTTTGATGAAACGAAATCACTCTATTCATTAAGACATTTCTGGATAACCATACGGATACTAGCAGGACTTAATGTTTACGATATCGCAAAAATATCAGGAACAAGTCTTCAGCAAATACAGAAACACTATGATGCGGCAGCAAGTCTTGTTACCAGTCAAAAAATGAACAAACATTCACTGCGATTTGATGAACACCATAATGTGGTTATTGATGCGGATTAGTGGAGTGGATAATGTTCAATCTACAGTTGCAATAACCACTTTTAATCACATACTTTTTTAGCAGTAGCAGTAGCAGTAGCAGTAGCAGTAGCAGTAGCAGTAGCAGTAGCAGTAGCAGTAGCAGAAAAATAATCATAATAAAAATAGGGAAATAATGCTTAGTGGCGTATAACAATATGTGAATATATGGAAGTTAGATTGCTGTTTTATATTGAGGAAAGAGTTATGAAAATTCAATTGTTAAAGAAACTAATGATTATGTCAGTGTTGATATTGTCATCGGCATCAACTGTTGCTTATGCGGTAGCAGCAGGACCAGCAGGACCAGCAGGACCAGCGGGAGCAAAGGGGACAACTGGAGCAGTAGGACCAGCGGGAGCAAAGGGGACAACTGGAGCAGTAGGACCAGCGGGTAGTCTGGGTGCTTCGGGTGCGGTATTAAATGCCTTTGCTGATGATGTCCAGGATGCTCTTGATGTAGGTCCAACTGTCACCCAAGAGTGTAATAGTAATCCTTGGATTTCGGGTTCAACACCTTGTCCAGCAATACAGTCTGCATGTCCGAGGGGGAGTCCTGTAAAGTCAAATGTTACATGCACTAGTTTACCTTCTAATGATGAGGATTTGATTAAATCAATTATGTTAAGTATCAATCCATATTGGGGTTCTTGGTATACGGACTCTTCTATACCGGAAAGTACCTTGGTTGATACAACTCAGAAATGTAGTGCACCAGGTGATTCAGCAGGTAATAAAGGATATACCCCTTGGTGTTTTTATAAATTAGGTGGGTCAAGTTATGGGTTACCTAATACTTGGGATGACTCACAGTCTCCATTAATTTCAGTGGGAAACCCTTGGGACTCTACCATTAATAGTTATGTTACAGTTGGTGAAGTTAGTGACCCAAATAATTGGCAATGTTTTCCGATTACTATACAATTAGAAGCACATTGTGTAGTTATACCTACTCAGATGAAGTCCGTATTAGGACATTTTGGTATTAAAGTGAAGTAAGTTACATGTTCTGACCTGAGAAGTGTAATATTCAAAAAAGAACATTTCTGTCAAAATCAATAAGAGTTGCTTGGAATTTAGAATAATCCCGAGCAACTGCATTACACCAGCAACTAAGAATTAACTCGAACATATTCATTCCAAAGTCTCTATTCATGGTTCTATTAATTCAATTTAGAAAAT
Organism: uncultured Methylococcaceae bacterium; assembly: GCA_903939355.1. Taxonomy (GTDB): domain Bacteria; phylum Pseudomonadota; class Gammaproteobacteria; order Methylococcales; family Methylomonadaceae; genus Methylobacter_C. The sequence continues at coordinate 3,231 of CAJAHC010000059.1, forward strand.
AAAATAGATGACTTATATGAGGTAAATGCTCTAACTATTTGACTAATAGCGAGTTATGGACTTATACACAATTTTTGTGGATAACTCTGGGGATAACTA
>CAJAHC010000060.1 GCA_903939355.1 uncultured Methylococcaceae bacterium
CAGGTGCAGTTGAGCTAATTCAAAAAGGAACTCTTCAAAAAGATATTTACGCTAGTCTTTCTAGGGTTTTTATCGCTATTGGTGTTGCTCTTTTGGTGGCGATACCATTAGGTTCTCTGCTTGGAGCCTCTAAAAGTTTTTCATGGTCTTTTGAACCCGTAGTGAATTTTTTTAGACCAATTCCTCCTTTAGCATGGATACCATTAAGTATTTTATGGTTTGGTATTTCGAATGTTCAAAATGAATTCATTATTTTCTTGGGCGCAGTTTTCCCTATTTTAATAAGCACAATGGAAGGCGTCAGAGATGTTGACCCACAATATATAAGAGCTGCAAAGACTTTGGGAGCATCAAAATTTTCAATCATTATGACGGTTATTTTTCCTGCCGCATTACCTCAGATGTTTGTTGGTCTTCGCGTTGGCACTGGAATTGCGTGGATGGCTCTAGTTGCCGGGGAATTGGTTGCTGCAACTTCAGGTCTTGGGTACTTAATTAACCAGGGTAGATATTTATTTCGTAGTGATTACGTAATTGTTGGAATGGTTGTGATTGGTTTGATTGGCTTGCTTTTAGATGCACTTATTAGGTTAATTCAGGCCACTATCATGCCGTGGTGGAGACTGGGCAATCAATAATGAACGATAACGCTATTCAAATTAAAGAATTAGAAAAAATTTATGGATCTGGCTCTAATAAAGTATCGGCATTAGAAAAAATTAATCTAAATATTCAGAATCAAGAGTTTATCTGTGTATTGGGGCCTAGTGGCTGTGGTAAAACAACTTTATTAAATATCCTTGCCGGATTTGAGTTCCCTACAAAAGGATTTGCAGAGGTTCTTGGTAAGCCAATCTTAGGTCCAGGCCCTGATCGTACTATGATGTTTCAAGACTATGCATTATTTCCTTGGCTAACAATTAGCAAAAATATTGAGTATGGTTTAAAACAAAGAAACCTCAGCAAATCTGAGCGAAAAAGAATCGTCGATCATTTTATTGACTTGATTGATCTTAAGGGGTTTGAAAATAAATATCCAATTCAGCTATCTGGCGGTATGCGACAAAGAGTGGCCTTAGCAAGGGCTATGGCAGTAGATCCTGCAATCTTACTTATGGATGAACCATTTGCTGCGCTTGACTCATTTACCAGAGAGCGTATGCAAGATGAGCTAGTACGTATTTGGCAGCATAACAAAAAAGTAGTTGTATTCATTACTCACAGCATTGAAGAATCAATCAAACTTGCAGATCGAATTATTATCATGTCTCCCCGTCCAGGCAGAATAGTTGAGGAATTGGCTATGGATAGTGCAAGGCCTAGAGACATTAGCAGCGATGAGTGCGTTCGAGTGGCTCGAAGAATTAGAGAGATTTTACATTTAGTAGCAAATACTTAACAAATAAAAATTAAAGTGAGAAAAAAATGAAAAGAAAGATTTCTGGTAGCGAAGCTTTTGTAGAGGCATTTCGCTTAGAAGGTGTCGAGTATATTTGTGGAATTGTGGGTTCTGCATTTATGGACCCTTTAGATCTTTTTCCTGAAGCTGGAATCCGATTTATTCAAGTCAGACATGAGCAAAGTGCAGCCCTTATGGCAGAGGGCTATGCTCGGGCAACTGGAAAGCCTGGAGTTTGTATTGGTCAAAATGGACCAGGAATTACAAATTTAGTAACAGGTGTGGCTAGTGCATACCTTAATCACACCCCATTAGTAGTTATTACGCCATCAGTCGTAACTTCTGCAATTGGGACTGGTGCGTTTCAAGAAATTGACCAAATGCGTATGCTTGCCCCAGTTGTTAAATGGCAGTTGCAAGTAAATAGACCGGATCGAATGTCAGAGGCAATACGTGGTGCTTTTCGTGCAGCTGTTAGTCTTCGTGGGCCGGTTCAAATTGATGTGCCTCGAGATTCATATTATGGAATCTGGGATGAAGACGAACTTTCTCCTGAGCTTTATCGAACCAATGGTCGTTATGGTGGGGCAGATGCAGAGTCAATTAAAGAAGCTATTCAGCTAATTAAACAAAGTAAAAAAATATCTATATTAGTAGGACATGGCGCAATTGACAGCGAAGCACATGATTCTATTGCTCGCCTTGCAGAAATGTTGACAGCACCTGTTGCATGCGTTTATGCGCACAATGATGCTTTTTATGTCTCACATCCATTAGCTGTTGGTCCAATTGGCTATCAGGGGTCAGAAGCTGCGATGCGATTACTATCCGAATCCGATTTAATTCTAGTTTTGGGTTCCCGATTAAATTCGTTTGGAACAACACCTCAGTATGGGATTGATTTTTTCCCCAAAGAGGCTAAATTAATACATAACTCTATCAATCCTTTGGAGTTAGGTTCTCTAAGGTCTATGAACGTAGGCTTACTTGGCGACTGCAAGGCCGTAACTAATCAACTTATTGAAGCTTTAACGGGGAGTAAGTTAGAAATTGATTCAAAAGCAAGAAAACAACATATTCAAGAGCAAAAGGATGCTTGGTCTCAAAAATTAAGAGAAATGTCTGATATTGAAGGCGATCCGATTCCGCCTAGACGCGCATTGTGGGAGGTCTCAAAAGCGGTTTCAGGTACTGATATTTCGGTGGTAGCTGACGTAGGAAACATTAGTGGTAGCGCTAATGCCTACTTTACTTCGTTTGATAAACCAAGATCATGGTTTGCTGCAGGCAGCTTAGGTGGTATTGGAGTTGGATACCCAACTGCAATGGGTGTTTCGCTTGCAAGTCCCGATAAAAAAGTCCTTGCATTAGTTGGTGACGGCGCATGGAGTATGTCTTTACAAGAAGTAATGACATCAGTTAGAGAAAAACTCAATTTTGTAACTATTATTTTTAATAACAAGGTATATGGTGCAGAGCGCCGAAATCAATATGATTTTTTTGGCAAACGTTATTTTTATACAGATTTAGAAAATCCATCATTTGCTCGAATTGCTGGTGATATGGGGGCAAAAAGCTATCAAATTGATAAAGCTGCTGATATTGGGTCGGCGGTAAAAGATGCTTTTAAACAATCCATACCTTCAGTAATTGAAATAATGACTGATCCAGCGATCCTTAATGAACCTTATCGGCGCGACGCACTCAAGTTTCCAGTTAGAGAGCTAGTTAAGTATCGTAAATACATAAATAGTGCCGACTAGGTTATATGCAATTTGACTACGTCATTGTTGGCGCTGGATCCGCAGGCTGTGTACTTGCATCAAGATTAAGCGAGAATCATCAAAATCAAGTTCTTTTAATTGAGGCTGGCGATGATATTAGCTCTGATTTGGCGTTATCGATTCCATTGGGCGTAGGAAAGTTGTTAAATAATAAACAGAATTTATGGGCTGATTTTACAAAACCCTCTAGCGGTACTCTTCAGCGAAAAATTGATTGGATTAGCGGTAAATGTATTGGTGGATCAAGCGCTATTAATGGAATGATTTTTGTTAGGGGGCATCCAATTCGATATGATGATTGGGTTTCATTGGGCTGCAATGGATGGAGCTACGAAGACTGCTTACCTTATTTCAAGAAATTAGAGGATTGTCAGTTTAGTTCGTCAAACTTAAGACACCGCGGAGGTCCAATTGGCGCTGCTTTAGCTGAAAAAGATGAAATTTCAGAGTTGTTTATAAAGGCGTGTATTGAAAATGGATATCCAAGAGTTGTTGACTATAACGCTGATATTCCAGATGGAGTCGGATATCTTCAGTTATCTTCAAAAAATGGAAAAAGAGTTAGTGCGGCTAAGGGGTATCTAGACAATATTTCTCATCGAAAAAATTTAACTATATTAAAAAATGCGCAGGTTAATAAGATTTTATTTTCTGGTAATCAGGCCATTGGAGTTAGTTATATAAAAAATAATCAAATTTATGAAGTGTTAGCAGATAAAGAGGTTATTTTGTGTGCTGGCGCTATCCGAAGCCCTAAATTACTTGAGTTATCAGGGGTTGGTAATCCAAAGTTATTAAATAGTCATTCTATTCCTATAGTTTTTGAAAATGAATTTGTTGGTGAGAATTTGCAGGACCATTTTATGACTCGTATTTGTTATGGGACAAGCTCTAAAGATACAGTTAACTATATGATGAGCAATAAATTTTCATTCGCAAAGCAACTATTAAATTATTTGTTATTTAAAAAGGGAATATTTTCAACGACTACCTTAAAATCTACTGCATATTTACGCAGCAATGAATTTGAACCTATTCCAAACCTAAGAATTCAGATTTCGCTTATGAGTGCCGAGGGTAGAATTCCTGAATCTGGCAAATCCGGACTAGACTTAGCAGGAATTAGAGCTAGTCTCGATCCTGGCTCTGCTTTTCATATCGGAGTTTATGGAATTTATCCTGACTCAAGCGGATATGCGCATATAAATTCCTTGGATATTAATAGCCCCTCTAATATCCAGCCAAACTATCTTGATACCGAACGAGATCAAAAAACAGTTATTGAGGGTCTACAACTCATTCGAAAACTTGCTGAATCTCCAGCCTTGAAAAATATAATTACAAATGAAATACGTCCAACAAAACAAGTGAGCTCAAATGATGATTTACTAAAATTTGCAAAAGAAACTGGACATACCTGTTGGCACCCTATTGGAACTTGTAAAATGGGATTAGAAAAAAATAGTGTTGTGGATATTGATTGTAAAGTCTTTGGGACCACTAAATTGCGCGTTGTTGACGGATCAGTTCTTCCAATACATATAAGCAGTAATACAAATATTCCGATTTTGATGTTGGCTGAAAAAATTTCTGATTCTATTGCTCAAGAAAAATAAAAATAATTTTATGAAAAATATGAAAAAAAATTCATCTACCGTATATCAAGGCTACAAGATAAGAAGGCAAAATAAGCCAGATGACCTATTAACGGATTCTAATTTTGGTACTCCATTGGGTGAGTACATGAGGTGTTTTTGGCAGCCGGTCGCACTTGCAGCACAAGTTACACGTTTACCAAAAAAATTAAAAATATTTAATGAAGACCTTGTTGTTTTTAGAGATGGCAAGAACCAAATTGGTCTAATGCAACTTCATTGTGCGCATAGGGGTGCTTCCCTTGAGTTTGGGGTAACTCAGGAATCAGGTGGAATTAAGTGTTGTTATCACGGTATACATTTTGACGTAACTGGAGAAATTCTTGAAATTCCATCTGAACCAGATGGGGGCAAGGAGCCGGTCCGCGGTTCAACCCGGACCGGAATGACGGACACTGGCAAATTATGTCCGGCGGCCGGGGTGCTC
>CAJAHC010000061.1 GCA_903939355.1 uncultured Methylococcaceae bacterium
AGGGCTTCGTCCTGTTGTGTTTTTATTTTGCGGACGACTGTAGGGCTTATTTTACAGCTTCATTTGGGAGCGTTATTATTATTGTTATATCAGTTTAAAAGCTGACCGCACTTCCTTCTTTTTTTCACTTACAGAAAGTTTAAAAACTCTGAAATTAAATTCACTTTGTAAGGAGCGACAAAGAATATAGAAATAAAATTAGTTTGTCTATAAAAAACTGCGACAGTTTGACGCACCTGCTAAATCGATATTGATGTACAGGGTTTTTGTTATTAATACGGCTTGGAAATAGATAACTATCGAAGGCGCAACTTGTCCATTAGCCGTTATGCACTTCATATAACTTATTGATCATTCTCTTTATCATGATCCTGCAAGTTAACCTCACAATCATTTTCTTTTTTTGAGACTCGCATAATAAATAACATCATGCCTACAACAGCTAAAACCATTACGACCTCCATCACCATTCGCATCATCGTATCACCCTCTATTAAGAATTAAACAAACATAAGGACTTTTTTTTGATTGACTGAAATAAATTAGACAAATAGACAGTAAAGCTGGTTGAACTAATCCAGTTCTTGTTCAGCCGCTAACCAATCATCGAGGTCATGTCCTGGATGGAAGCGGTATTTGTAGACATATCCTTCCCCTTTTATTTTTTTAATGACTTTTCAGTATTATCGAAAAATGTGTAAGACAACGTAATAGTTTTAAATTGCTCCGGTAATTTCGGATTAATCACAAAACGCATCGGTAGTGTTTTTGCTTCCTTGGCCTTAAAAGTTTGTTCCGAAAAACAAAAACACTCAATTTTTTCAAAATAGCTACTCGTAACAGCCGGTGAAAAACTGGCAATTGCCCTAGCAAGCATAGCTTTGTTAGTTTTATTTTCAGCATAAAAATTCACCGTGTAATACTTACCCGGATGAACTCTTAATTGTTTGTTTTCTGCCCGAAAGACCATAGGTGTCGATTCATTGAGTGTTGTCATGAATTCTACGGTAATCTCTCTATCCATATCGACTATATAAGCTGCCTCCGGAACCTTTTTAAGGTCGTCAGGACGATCACGCTCTATCCATTTCCACTCACATAAAACATCGTAAATGGGAACCAGCGCATATCCAAAGCCAAACATAGCTACAGCAACTAAAAGCAAGATTCGCGCTAACCTCGCGTTTTTCTTACCCACATTTTCACTCATTTAGATACTGCTTGTGCCACAGCGAAAATATAAAAAATCAAAGCAACGGCCACCAAAACTACTGCCGTCAAAATATTCTTATTTTTTGTTGTCATAATTTAATCGATACATTGCAAACTTTTATGTATAACAATGTATCTTTCATACCTTAATGTGAATCCAAAACATGTTCAGTTGGCACACTTGAAGGCGGTATCGTCCAAGTATGATATGGAACAGGTGAAGGCAAAGTCCATTCCAAGCCATGCTTACTTGCATCCTCCCAAACTTCATCAGATACTTTTTCACCTGTACCGCCTCTAATCGTATCTATAACAATATAAAGAAACAGTAACTGACTAGCGCCAAACATAAAGCCACCAATACTCGAAATCATGTTCCAATCAGCAAATTGGACTGCATAATCAGGTATTCTGCGAGGCATACCTGCCAACCCTAAAAAGTGCTGTGGAAAAAATAATATATTAACCGAGATAGCTGACAACCAAAAATGCAGTTGACCAATTTTTTCGTTATACATATGTCCTGTCCACTTAGGTAGCCAAAAATAGCCAGCTGCCATTAACATAAAAATCGAAGCAGGTACCAGTGTGTAATGAAAATGCGCAACAATAAAGTAAGTATCATGATATTGAAAATCTGAGGGGGCAATAGCCATCATCAGACCGGTAAAACCACCCATGGTAAATAACACGACAAAAGCAATCGAAAACAACATAGGAGTTTCAAAGGTCATTGCTCCTTCCCACATAGTAGCTGTCCAGTTAAATACTTTAACACCCGTAGGTACCGCAATAATCATTGTTGCGTACATAAAGTAAAGCTCGCCAGCGAGAGGCATGCCCACAGTGAACATATGATGCGCCCAAACGATAAAAGAAAGAAAAGCAATTGATCCTGTAGCCCAAACCATTGAAGCGTAACCAAATAAAGGTTTACGTGCGAACACTGGAATAATTGTTGACGCAACCCCGAAAGTTGGCAAAATCATGATATACACTTCTGGATGCCCAAAAAACCAGAAAATATGTTCATAAAGAACTGGGTCGCCACCGCCGGCCGCATTAAAAAAACTAGTATGGAAAAACTTATCAGTTAATAACATGGTCACTGCACCAGCAAATACTGGCATAACAGCAATCAACAAAAAAGCAGTTATCAACCACGTCCATACAAACAATGGCATATCCATCATTTTCATGGCAGGCGCACGCATGTTAAATATCGTTGCGATAATATTAATCGCACCCATAATGGACGAAATCCCTAACAAATGCACTGAAAATACTGCGAAAGGCAAAGCCTTTCCAACAGTAATCGGCTGCAATACCAAAGGTGGATATAAAGTCCAACCGCCATTAGGCGCACCGCCCTCCATGAACAGAGTGCTCGCCAGTAACAAAACACCCGCAACCAACATCCAGAAACTCATGTTATTCATGCGTGGCAACGCCATATCAGCTGCACCAATCATCAAAGGAATTTGCCAGTTAGCTAACCCTACGAAAGCCGGCATAACCGCACCAAACACCATCACTAAAGCATGCATAGTGGTCATGGAGTTGAAAAATGCAGGATCAACAAACTGCAATCCAGGCTCAAACAATTCCGCTCGAATAACCATTGCCATTGCTCCACCAACAAAAAACATCAGTAAAGCAAACAATAAATACAATGTACCAATGTCTTTATGATTGGTAGTCGTAATCCATCTTAACAGTCCCTTAGCGGGACCGTGATCGTGATGATCATCAGCATGATGACCCTGTTCATCTACGACAGCAGACATACTTTATACCTCGAAAATTATTAAAAAAATGTACGTTGATAAAAGCACTAACGGTCTAGTCATCATCATCGGGAAGTGCAGTTTGTTTAGGTTGTAATTCATCACCCACTTTATTACCCAAATTATTACGAACATAAGTCATCAACTCTGCAAATTCCTTACCATTTAATTTTGCAAAGGACGGCATTTTAGCTGTACCAGCGCGTAAGAAACCATCTAAGGACTCCCACTTTCCAGTCGCTATGGCACTGCCTGTTAAAGCAGGGATCAAACCATCTACGCCCGCACCATTGATTTGATGGCAACCTACACAATTTTTTAAATAAACCGATTCACCATGTGCCATTAATTGCTCACGGCTTTGATCACTCAAATCAGGCTTTTGTTTTTGCTCTTCTAATGTCTTTTTTACCCAGGCATCATAATCCGGCTGCTCCATTGCAATAACTACTATTGGCATAAACGCATGATCTCTACCACACAACTCAGTACATTGCCCACGGTAAGTTCCTGCTTTATCGACAGACGTCCATGCTTCGTTAATAAAGCCTGGATTAGCATCTTTCTTCCAACCTAAATCAGGTACCCACCATGAATGGATTACATCAACTGAAGTCAGTACGAATCGAACTTTCTTCTTGACTGGGATCACCAAAGGTTTGTCAACATTTAACAAGTAATGAGGAACAGACCGAGGATCTGCACCTTCAGTTCTATGAACTCTTTCACTCCCTTCATCCAAATGACTTTCAAAATGAATGTCTGTATTCAAATATTTATAATCCCAGTACCATTGACGTCCAGTCACTTGAATAGTCATATCTGACTTTTCAACATCATTTAATTCCAACATAGTTTTAGTCGCCGGAATAGCCATGGCAATCAAGATCAATGTTGGGATAATCGTCCAGATAATTTCAACTGTCGTATTTTCATGAAATTGCTTTGCTACATGCCCTTTTGATTTACGATGATGATAAATCGAATAGAACATAACGCCAAAAACACCAATACCTATGACGACACAAATCCATAGAATAAGCATATGCAGATCATAAATGTCGTTGCTGACTTTTGTGACCCCTTTCATTAAATTGAGCGTATAGTCCGCGTGCGATATTCTTAGCCCTAAAGCCATTAAGATCAGACCTGCGAATAATTGCTTTGCTTTTTTCACTGAGCAGCCTCTTCGATAGTAGTTATAAACTCTTGCAAGTAGTTTGTCGTCGTAATTTCAAGAACTAACATAATTTCAAACATCACTCTCTTTACGTAATAATTATCACCAAAACTTAGTAATTTTAACTCATGACGCCTATCTATTCCAGTTGTCCTTTTTATGTTTTTTAATTAATTTAAAAAGAATAGTCAATTTCAGCTCATAAATTCGTCTACGAACAGTTTAAAATATTTTTCTTTAGTGTAATTTAGTCATGAGCGAAGAATCAATCTTACACCCACCGACTGATGGATGATCCAATACCTCCTGCTCAAAATCCTTATACGTTAGTGATTGAAAGGCAATGCGATTTATTTTTCCCTCGGCGAATTCAAATTCTAACGCCCCCCCTTTGTTACGCGGACTACCCTCTTTAGTTGTAAACAACAAAATTCCCATGTTCGTAATCGGCTTACCCTGCTGATCAAAAAGTATACGGGCGCAGCTAAGTTCATTAATAGCCAAGCCTGTAAAAACTTGTACCAGTTGGTGGGCACTAACAATAATACCAATACCTGGAATTGGAGCAGGCATCTCTGGTATCGATGCTGGAGTCGTATTTGAGACCGTTGCATTTGCAGTCACAGGCGCCACAACCTGCTCACTTGTCGGCACCAATAATTTCTCTAATCCAAAATCACCCAAATGATTTTGCAATAAAACACTACCTTCGCCCTCCTTAGCTGACGTCAACAAAGGAAATAACTGTTGCTCCATTTCAGTCTTATTACCACTCTTAATTACTGAAACCAGCTGTCTCTCAATTGACTTCAGCGGAACAAAAACCTGATTCTTTTTATGACTCAACCCATCAATCCGTTTCCAGTCTGATGCTAAATTCACTTGCAACCCCATGGATTTCATCGCGACATAATCATCCGCTGCCAAACACGATCCAAAATTCTTACTCTGATAGCTTCTAATGATTTTGCTATGTATATCTTCATCCATTACTCGTTCCTGAGTAATATTGTAATTTTTCCAATCACTAGTATTGCCTAAAAAATAATAAATAAAAGCATTTCGATCAAACTTGTTGAATCCTAAATCCTTCATTACCAATTTAATTTTTCTACAATTGGCTTCTACTTCCTCGTAATTACCCCAGTCAGGCTTTAAATTTGGTTTTGCTGAATGTTGTGATTGCTCAATAAGCTGTAACAACTTAATTTCACCGGCGCCCGATTTAATTGGTGAATAACCTATTTCTTCCAACGATAAATCTCGCGCATCAGGCAACCCATCTGGCGTTGTCTTTAGCAACAAGGAGGGAATAATTTCCGGATAAATCTTTAATTCACCTAACGGTTGAGTATCTGAACCAAAAACATTAATCCCACCTTCCGCCACGGAGTAAACATTAAATACAGTGAAGTTAAGCGCACCCGTTTTACTTGAAAAAGTAACCATAGAAGGAAGTGAATGTGACTCTGAACTGTGTTTTTCTGTGCTAGTAGAAGAAGGTTTGGCTGTATTTATTGGGCTTGCCCATGCCCCAGCAAACTGCCCTACAACAGCGACTCCCATTCCCACGCCTGTCAATGCCAGCAAATTGCTGGCAGTTTTCAGATCACCAACCAAACTGGGCACATCGACACCACTATCGGCACTGGAAACAAAGCTATAATCAACCAAAGTTTCTTTGCCTAAATCCAATCGCATCCATGGAGTTAAAATGTTTTTCTTGGTCTCAAATTTGAAATTACAGTTACCAGTAGTTGCCTGATAAGAAAATCCAGCTGCTTCATTATTAAACTTGAGGCTATCATTGCGCAAACTAAAAATAAGTGCAGAAGATAAGTTGCCTTTCTCATAAGATAACGCCATGTTAGTGCAGCCATTCTTTGAAACGTTATCACCTTTAAAAACAAAATCCGAAATTAATCGAACGTAATAATCATCTCCATCAATAGATTGAAAACCTGACAAGGGCAGAAACTGATGGGACTGAGATGATTGAGCCGACTGAGGGTCATTTATCTGAACCGAAGGATAATCAATGGCAACTTGTCGGGTAGCTGCACATCCAACTAGCGTAAAACCGACAAGCAAACTATAAATATAACGAATCGACATACTTTAACCCTTGCACTGCAGAATTATAAATTAAGATAAGCTAACAAATTTTGAATGATAGAGTTTACACCAAGCTTTTGTCATGCTTTATTTTTTCTTATCTCAGGTAAACAAATCCTAATTAACTTTACTCACAATATATTTCGTATGTAACTAATTGCAGCCTTCTTTATGGTTTCAGTTGCTTCCTACAAAATAGATGGCGCTTCTATATTTTTCCCACATTTTAAATTTATAACATGTAAAATCATCATCATGTTTTTGAAATTTTAGGGTGTTAAAGTGTTTAGAGGAACAACCATACTTTCTGTACGTCGTGGCAACAAAGTTGTTATAGGTGGTGATGGCCAAGTCACTTTGGGCAATACCGTGATGAAAGGCAACGCCAGAAAAGTTCGTCGACTTTATCACGACAAAGTTATCGCTGGTTTTGCAGGGGCAACTTCAGATGCATTTACTTTATTTGAACATTTCGAAGGTAAGCTGGAAAAACACCGGGGCAACTTAACTCGAGCGGCTGTGGAGATGGCCAAAGATTGGCGCACAGATCGTGCATTACGGAAACTGGAAGCGTTACTAACCATTGCAGATGCCAAAACCTCTCTTATTATTTCTGGGACTGGCGATGTGATCGAGCCAGAATTTGATTTAATGGCTATAGGCTCGGGCGGGGCTTTTGCTCAGGCGGCAGCGCGTGCTTTACTTGAAAATACTAATCTGAGTGCGCGCGAGATTGTCGAAAGATCTTTGAATATAGCTGCTGATATTTGTATTTATACTAATCACAACTTGCGTATAGAAGAGCTAGACGCAGAACCCAATGAGTAAGCGCATGACACAAATGACACCTAAAGAAATCGTACATGAATTAGATAAGCACATTGTCGGCCAAGCAAGCGCCAAACGCTCTGTTGCTATTGCGCTAAGAAATCGTTGGAGGCGTCAACAGGTTGACCCTGCTTTACGGGATGAAATAACACCAAAAAACATTTTAATGATTGGGCCAACAGGGGTTGGTAAGACAGAAATAGCTCGTCGCCTTGCACGATTGGCAAATGCACCCTTTATAAAAATAGAAGCTACTAAATTTACTGAAGTTGGTTATGTAGGTAGAGATGTTGAATCAATAATTCGAGATCTGATAGACACTGCCGTTAATATGACACGTATGACAGAAATGGCAAAAGTTCAACATGCCGCATATGATGCTGCCGAAGACAAAATTTTGGACATTCTTCTCCCCCGAGCTGATGCAGGTATGTTATCTGATTCAGAAGAATCTACCCGCCAAAAAATGCGTAAAAAATTACGCGAGGGTGATTTGGACAATAAAGAAATAGAGATTGATGTACATATTACTCCTATGGGCGTTGAAATTATGGCGCCTCCAGGCATGGAAGAAATGACCAGTCAATTACAAGGCATGTTCCAAAACATGGGTTCTGGCAAAACAAAATCTCGTAAAATGTTCATTAAAAAAGCTTTAACTACTTTACAAGAAGAAGAAGCCGGCAAACTTATTAACGAAGACGATATTCGCCTTCGTGCTGTTGATGCTGTAGAACAGAATGGCATTGTATTTTTAGATGAAATAGACAAAATCTGCAAACGTTCCGAATTAGGCGGCGGAGGCGGCGAAGTCTCGCGTGAAGGCGTTCAGCGTGATTTATTACCTTTAGTAGAAGGCAGCACAGTAACTACAAAATATGGCGCCATCAAAACTGACCATATTTTATTTATAGCATCAGGTGCATTTCATGTTGCTAAACCCTCAGACTTAATTCCTGAACTACAAGGTCGCTTCCCCATTCGCGTTGAGTTGACCGCTCTGTCTGCCGATGATTTTGTGCGTATTCTAACTGAGCCTAATGCCTCTTTAACTGAACAGTATGAAGCTTTATTAGCCACCGAAGGTGTCTCCTTAACATTTTCAATTGACGGCATTCAGCGCATTGCTGAACTGGGCTGGCAAGTCAATGAAACAACTGAGAACATAGGCGCAAGGAGATTACACACAATGCTGGAACGTTTACTGGAAGAAATTTCTTACAACGCTCCCGACCTTACCGAAAAAACAATCATTATCGATGCTGCTTATGTTGACCAACACCTAACTGAGTTTGCTGAAGATGAAGATTTAAGTCGCTATATCTTATAGAATTCATCTCATTTAACCATGATTTTCAGCACGCTAGAACCGCTTGATATTTTCAACATTGTATGGATTTAATTGCAAACACAAAAAATGCTTGGCCTACCGAAATCAAGCTGCATCAAGTTTCCAATATTCTTGAAGTCAGCTTCAATGACGGTAGCTGTTATCAATTACCCTGTGAATATCTCCGAGTTTTCACTCCATCCGCTGAAGCTATGGGACATGGGCCGGGGCAAGAAATTCTTCAAATTGGCAAAGAAGACATCACTATTAAAGAGATTAAACCCGTAGGGAATTATGCAATCAGCCCCCTATTTAGCGACGGCCATAACAGTGGCGTTTATTCATGGGATTATCTCTATAAACTGGGAACTGAATACCAAACATTATGGGCTAACTACCTCAAAAAACTTGAAGTTGCGGGCCATAGACGTAAAAAAACATTTAAAAATTAGGTATGAAAATGACAAATGACAACACCACCCATTTCGGCTTTAAACAAGTAGCCACGGAAGACAAGGTTAATCTTGTACGCGGTGTATTTGATTCAGTTGCAGGCCAATACGACATTATGAATGACTTGATGTCATTGGGTATTCACCGCATCTGGAAACGCGTTGCCGTTCAATTAAGCAATGTCCGTAAAGGGGAGCAAGTACTTGATCTGGCTGGTGGAACTGGCGATTTAACTCTGTTATTTGAACAACGTGTCGGCAAACAAGGCCAAGTTGTTTTAGCAGATATTAATTCAGAAATGTTGCGAACAGGTCGAAACCGTCTAATAGACAAAGGTTTAATTGGTAATATTCGTTACGCCCAAGTTAATGCCGAATGCCTTCCCTTCGAAGATAATACCTTTGACTGTGTCTGTATCGCTTTTGGTTTGCGTAACGTTACTGATAAAGATGCCGCCTTACGCTCCATGTTCAGAGCTCTAAAGCCAGGTGGTCGTGTTATTGTGCTGGAGTTTTCACATCCAATCGATAAAGTCACTGAAACAGTGTATGATTTTTATTCCTTCAAACTACTACCGAAGATTGGTAAATTTGTTGCCAAAGATGAAGATAGCTACCGATATCTTGCTGAATCCATTCGCATGCACCCGAAACAGGATGAGCTAAAAAAAATGATGGAAAATGCAGGACTAGAACGCTGCGAGTATTTTAATATGTCACAAGGCATCGTTGCTATCCACAGAGGCTATAAAATTTAGTATGTCCATCAAACCCCTATTGATGGGCGCATTAGAAGCTGCGCTTAACAAATTTATTAACCTTGATCAAAATAGTAGTAGTTATCTGGCGCCTTTGTCAGGAAAAATAATTGCTATTACTATTGTGCCGTTTAATGAAACTATTTACTTATACCCTTCTGCTGATTCAATACAGTTAGCCGATTTCAGCCCTGATAAACCTGATACGCACTTAACCGGCTCGATTTTTTCTTTTGGCTTAATGGGCTTTAGTTCAAATCCAATGAGATCAGTATTCTCTGGTGAAATTAAGATTGAGGGCGACATGCAGACTGGGCGAAAATTCCAGACACTATTCACTAAACTTGACTTCAATATCGAACAGCAACTTGCCAATTACACCGGAAATACTCTAGCACATAACATAAGTAACTTTCTCCGAGTCGGTCAAAACTGGAGTCAAGAATCTATTAACACTTTTAAACTTAACACCTCAGAATTTTTGCAAGAAGAAACTAGAAATTTACCTGCTAAACCGGAAATGGAAATCTTTTATCGTCAAATAGATAACTTACGAACAGACTTTGATCGTCTGCAAAGCAAAATTGAACGACTTAATAAATTTCTTTAGTTTTTACTCGGAAAAATGACATAAAAACCAAGGTAAAAAAACATAATTTTATTTACAATGACCCCAGCAAATCATCGCAAAAAACCTATTGGCTTCATCCTACATGTAAAGGTAACCTGTGATCCAACCTAAAGTATTATTACGCCTGATTCATATCAACTGGGTTCTGGTTTATCATGGTATGGATGAAATTGTTTTAAAAACTCATTTATTCCGACCCGTTCGTTACTTAGCTTTTATTTCTCCCAATTACTGGCTAAAAACCAAAGCCGAGTCTCGCGCCGTCAGAATTAGGCGCACCCTGGAAGATTTGGGGCCTATATACGTCAAATTCGGTCAAGCTTTATCAACTCGCAAAGATATACTCCCTGAAGACATTGCAAATGAACTGGTGAAGTTGCAAGACAGAGTCCCACCTTTTTCTAACGAAATTGCGCGTAACATTATTGAAAAAGAACTCGACATGTCTATTAGTGAGGCTTTTGCCGAATTTGACTCATCACCCCTGGCTTCTGCTTCAGTTGCGCAAGTGCATACTGCAAAATTACATACAGGTGAAAATGTAATTATTAAGGTTTTGCGCCCAGACATTGAAAAACAAATTCGATCAGATATTAGCCTGCTTCATGAATTAGCTCGGATTGCAGAAAAATTCTGGCCTGATGCTAGAAGACTACGAGCAATGGCCGTAGTAGCAGAATTTGAGAAAACCACCTTAGATGAGCTTGATCTAGTCAGAGAAGCAGGTAACGCTACCAAATTACGCAAAAACTTTGAAAACTCAGAATTAATCTACATACCTGAAGTCCACTGGCCTTTAACACGCAAAAAAGTAATGGTCATGGAACGGATCTATGGCATTCCAGTTGGAGAAATTAATCAACTTAAAGTGGGTGGTGCAGACTTTAAAACATTAGCTGAACGAGGTGTTGAGATTTTTTTTACTCAAGTATTCAGGGATAATTTTTTCCATGCTGACATGCATCCAGGCAATATCTTTGTCGACCTACCCAACAAATATATTGCCGTTGATTTTGGCATTGTCGGCTCTTTGTCTTTGTCCGACCAACGCTATCTAGCAGAAAACTTTCTGGCCTTCTTTAATCGGGATTATAGAAAAGTTGCTGAAATGCATGTTGAGTCGGGTTGGGTATCTAGCAATACTCGTATTGAAGAATTTGAAGCTGCTATTCGAAGTGTATGCGAACCTATATTTGAAAAACCTTTAAAAGATATTTCCTTTGGTCAATTGTTATTACGTCTATTTCAAACTGCACAACGCTTTGATATGCATGTACAGCCACAATTGGTACTGCTACAAAAAACATTACTAAACATTGAAGGATTAGGACGACAACTTTATCCTGAACTGGATCTTTGGCAAACCGCAAAACCTTTTCTTGAGAAATGGTTCCATGAACGTTTGGGACCAAAAGCTAAACTTAATAAACTAATAAAACAGTTCCCAGAATTTGCTGAACAATTCCCTGAAATCCCCTCTTTAGTTTACAAAGCGTTAAATAATGCCGCATTAGCGCAACAACAGGCAGAAACTCAACAACGAGAACTTGCTATGTTACGTAAACAGTTAGATGACAATCACAGTAAAACCATATGGACCATGATAATTAGCACTATTATTATCGGTTCAATCATATTATTTCAGTAGTCATTTTTCGACTACTCTTGAACAGTCATACTATTAAAATCCAAAAGCCACAAAGCCAGCCCAAACTAAACTACACGAGAACTCGAGCCAACTATTGTCATATTTATATGAAAACCTCCCTATCACAGCATTAAAAGTATCGATTAAACATATGGTTACAAGGATTCCCATGAGAAATCCCAAACAATCTATCCAATACTGGCTTTTCACAGCATTGGTACTGATCGTAACTACCGCAAAAGGAGACGGCGACATGGGGCATAGAGTCATGGGCTCTGTAGGTCTAGACGCAGGTTCCCAACCTGATACAGGGATTTATGTTGGGGATCGTTTTTTTTATTCACATGCGAACCAATTAAAAGATAAACATGGCAATCGTGTCCCAATTGATGGCTTGGACATTGAAGCAGAGGCCAATGTAGTAGGATCATCAGGCACCTATAAGATTGAAGATGGTCCCTATATAACAGCAGCCATTGCTGTACCTTATGCGCGAGTTACAACCAAAGCCAATGTTCCAGCAACTGACATTGAACGACTAGGTCTTGGGGATATATTTGTTGAGCCACTGATGGTCGGTTGGCGGCAAAAATATTTTGATGCCGTGGCCTCTTACAGTTTTTATGCTCCTACTGGACAACTTAACCGAAAAGGCCTTGGACAGTCTCAATGGGCTCACCAATTCTCTGCAGGTGGCACTTTCTTTTTTGACGATGAGAGAGGTTGGCGTCTGTCAGCACTTACAAGTTACAATCTTTATCAGAAGAAAAATGGGATTGACGTAACACGAGGGGATA
>CAJAHC010000062.1 GCA_903939355.1 uncultured Methylococcaceae bacterium
AGTATCCTTATCTTACAAAAGCATCGATAAACCAGTCCATAACCTATTATATTAAATGCACTAAATTACAAAGTAGTTATATAAAATTTTATACCTGATCAACTTATCCTAAAACCCATGAAACAACTGCTTGAATTTTTTCCAATTATTTTATTTTTTATTGCTTATAAGCTTTACGACATTTATATAGCAACTGCGGTTGTTATTGTAGCAACTATTATTCAAGTCGCTTATGCATGGTTTAAATATCGCAAAGTTGAAACTATGCAGTGGATTACCCTAGCCTTAGTGATCGTATTTGGTGGTGCAACGATCTACCTTCATGATGAGCAATACCTCAAATGGAAATTTTCCATTATAGAATGGTTGTTTGGCATTGCTTTTTTAAGTAGTCATTTTATAGGTAAAAAAACTTTCATCGAAAGAATGATGTCAAGTAACTTAACATTACCCCCTTTAATATGGAAACGCCTTAATTTTAGCTGGGCCAGTTTCTTTATCATTGTCGGCTTTGTTAATGTTTATGTTATGTACAATTACAATACCGATGATTGGGTTACCTTTAAAACATTTGTGGCGCCAGGATTAATGGTTGTTTTTATGATAATACAAATGTTTTTCTTATATAAATATATCCCTGATGCCGAGGAATAAAGAGTGCTATACGCCATAATCAGTGAAGATACCAAGGATAGTTTAGAAAAAAGACTCGCGGCCCGACCATCCCATATTAGTCGACTACAAAATCTTCAAGATGAAGGCCGTTTAATTTTAGCAGGCCCACACCCTGCAATTGATACTGACAACCCAGGTATTGAAGGTTTTACAGGTAGCTTGGTAGTGGCTGAATTTGATAACCTGCAAGCCGCTCAATTATGGGCAAATAGTGATCCCTATAACGATGCAGGTGTTTATGCTAAAGTTATCGTTAAACCATTTAAAAAGGTATTTCCTCAATGACATCCGAAACAATTAAGCAATTATTAACCGAATCTCTTAAACCAGCACTATTAGAAATTATTGATAATAGTGCTGCACACGCAGGACATGCCGGCGCAAAGAGCGGCGGTGGCCACTATCATGTCACTATTATTGCAGAAGCCTTTGAAGGTAAAACACTAGTTCAACGACATCAGCTTATTTATAAAGCACTTGGCGACATGATGAAACAACAAATTCATGCCTTAGGCATCAATGCTCTATCACCCTCTGAAGAAACTAAAGGAAACTTATAAATGAAAAAAAGTATTATCCCTCTACTTATTGTCAGCACTGCATTGATTTCTGGCTGCGACCAAAAAGGCGCAACCACTTCATCAGCGCCAGCAGTAGCTAAAGCAGATGCTGTTGCTGAAGTTAATGGCCAATATATTGCAAAATCTACATTAGCCGAATTAGAGAAAGAAATTGCAGAGCGTAGCCATGGCCAAACTTTTCCTAAGGAAAAATTGATTGAAGAATTAATTCAACGTGAATTATTGGTTCAAGATGCTATCCAAAAGCAACTGGATAAATCCGCTGAAATTGTTGCACAACTCGATAGCGCTAAAAAAACGCTGTTAACACAAGCTGATGTCCAAAACTTTGTTAAAGCTAATCCAGTTACGGATGCTGAAATCAAAGCTGAATATGACAGTAAAGTTGCCGGTGAAAATGGCACTGAATACAAAGCACGTCATATTCTAGTAAAAACTGAAGATGAAGCTAAAAAGATAATTGTTGAATTGAATAAAGGCGGTGATTTTGCCAAACTCGCCAACAAGAATTCTTTGGATGCTAAAGAATCACAAAATGGTGGTGATTTAGGTTGGTTTGTTGCCGGTCAAATGGTTGCTCCTTTCTCAGAAGCTGTTGAGAAACTGCAAAAAGGTAAATACACCGAAACGCCTGTAAAAACCCAATTTGGTTACCATATCATTTTGAGAGAAGATTCTCGCGCTCAAACGCCACCTTCATTGGATTCTGTAAAAGAACAATTGAAGCCTTACTTACAACGTAAGAAAATTCAAACTATGGTTGAAACCTTACGTAAACAAGCTAAAGTGGAAATTTTGGTACCTTTAACTGATGAGCCTGCTAAAACACCAGCAGCACCAGCGACTGCAGATAAAGCAACCGCGGGCGACACTGTTACTGAAGAAGTTGCTGTAGAAGAAGTTAAGGATGCTTCTGGTAAAACAGTAGCTGCCGAAGAAGTGATCGTTGAAACAGTTAAAGATGCTTCTGGCAAAACTGTTGCACAAGAAGTTATTGTTGAAGAAGCGGTGCCAGGAAAAGCACCTGCAACTACAGACAAAAAAGCGGCTGAGCCTGCCAAAGCAGCACCAGCAGCAAAAAAATAAACTTATAAACCAATCGTCCTACAGTATGTTAAGACCTATACTGTAGGACGCTGTTGCTTATAAGACTTATGCAAAAGGGCGGTTTATCCGCCCTTTTTTATGCTATTTTTTCAAAATACTGCACAATAAACTGTACTGTTCTATTACCTCTAAATTCATTTATATCCAGCTTGTAGACCGCTTTAATTTGCCTTAACCCTAGCCAATGCTCTGGTCTATCGACAAAAAAAGCAATGGCATCAATAACCAAATCGCCGACAGGTTTTCTTAACACTAATTTAAGATGCCGTTGCCCGACAATTCGCGATTGAATGACATCAAATACACCGTCAAATAAAGGCTCTGGAAACTCTTGCCCCCAAGTTGCAGAATTTTGTAATAAATCAGCAATCTCAATAGTCATTTCCTGCTCAGCCAGCTCACCATCAGACAGTATTTTTTGCTCAAGATCGACTGACGCTAAACGCTTACTAACCATCTCATCAAAAGCCAAAGCAAAAGGAGGATAATCATGCATTTTTAAACTTAAACCAGCGGCCATCGCATGCCCACCAAACTTGCTGAGTAATTTAGGATGTGCAGCTGCAATATCACTCAACACATCCCTAATATGCACGCCAGGAATTGACCGGGCAGAACCTTTAATCAAATCTTTACCCGCTGGGGCAAAAGCGATAACAGGACGATGTACCTGATCTTTAATACGTGACGCTAAAATACCGATTACCCCTTGATGCCAGTTAGCATCAAACAAACAAACACCCGCCGGTAAATGATGCTCATCCAGTGCTTTCATTTCACTTAAGTAAGTCAGCGCCTCATGTTTCATAACGGCTTCAACTTCTCGACGATCATTATTTAATTCGTCAAGCTGTAACGCTATATCTTTTGCAAGCGCAGGATCATCAGATAATAAGCATTGAATCCCTAAGGACATATCATCCATGCGTCCGGCCGCATTTAAACGAGGGCCAAGTGAAAAGCCCAAATCAGCAGCCGTGATTGTTTGAGGGTTCTTTCCTGACACTTCAACGAGAGCAGTCAATCCTGGATGACACCGACCTGTACGAATTCTCAATAAACCTTGATAAACCAAGATTCGATTACTTTGCTCCAAGGCAACTACATCCGCGACAGTTCCCAAGGCGACATAATCTAATAATTGAGCTAAATTGGGCTCTTTGACCTGATTAGTTTCAAACCAGTTTATATCTCTTAGCCTGCTCCTTAAGGCCAATAAAACATAAAATATGACGCCGACACCTGCCAGTGATTTATTAGGAAATTTATCATCAAGGAGATTAGGATTAACAATCGCGGTTGCGGCAGGGAGATTAGAGCCAGGAAGATGATGATCAGTTACTAAAACTTTTATACCTGAATCGGTTGCTGCCTTTACGCCATCGATACTTGATATGCCGTTATCAACGGTGATAATGACATCGGGATTTTGTAATTTAACCAGTTCGACAATTTCGGGAGTTAAACCGTAACCATATTCAAAACGGTTGGGTACGACAAATGTTACCTGACCGGCTCCTAGTAGCTGCAAGCCTTTGATAGCAACCGCACAACTGGTGGCACCATCAGCGTCAAAGTCTGCAACAATACAAATTTTTTGTTGTTCGTTAATAGCGACAATCAAATGTTCAACCATTTCTTCCATCCCTGACAATAGCCAGGGCGATGGAAGTTTAGCTAACGTTCTATCCAGTTCTAATTCAGAAGTGATACCGCGCGCTAAAAATATTCGCTCTAACAAAGGATGAAGATTACCCTGTAAGGCATGTTTTTTTTTAACAGGGCGAAGAACTATCGTTTTTTTTATACCTTGAGAATACATTAAGTTTCCAATAAAAAACGAGAGACTTCAATTTCGATAAACGGAAATAGATTGCAACAAATATACCAATAAAATCTGTAGCGACTCTTGCCAATGAAATTTTCAAGAGTCCTTATAGAAGACTAGAAACTAATTAATTGAATTTTGATACTCGACAGTAAAGTCATTTAAATTTGTCAGTACAAAAGGCAGATATTCAACTTTTTCAGGAGCAAAGGCGTTAACCCCGACACGTGATAAATAAAAAACCTGATCAGGCATAAAATGACCTGTAGCCCTTATTTCTCCTTGATATCCAAAACGACTTCTAAGATACCAAGCATGAGAAAATAAACGACCATCAGCAAAATCAGGAAAATCCAATTCAACCAAGTCGATCCCTTTTAAATTAGCGGCCATTTCATCAACTGAATCATTCGGTGCAATTCTCAAACCTAGCTTGCCTTCATGCGCAAGTAATTGCTGATGATCCTTTTCCCATCGAAGCAATGAAATAGTTATGTCACCGTCAACCAGTTCAGCATCATCGGCTACGTATTTCCAACTGTTATCAATAAGTTGGTTGTCTTTAACTATCTGCATAAACTTGCTCTTTAAATGGGGTTACACCAACACGATTGACCATTGTCAGAAATGGTTCATCGTTCAAACGATTTTTAATGTAAACATCAAGTATCGTGGTAATTGCTTTGGTTATCTGATCCTTGGCAACTGCTGGCCCCAATCTATCACCGATTGCCGCATCATTTTCAGAAGAACCGCCCAAGGTAATTTGATACCATTCAGTGCCTTTTTTATCGACCCCCAGTATCCCAATATGGCCTACACTTTGATGTGCGCATCCATTCATACAACCGGACATGTTGATTTTTAAGTCACCGATGTCATGAATGTAATCTATATCATCAAGAGCCTCATTGATTTCTTTGGCAATACCAATAGAACCAGCATTGGCAAGTGAACAAAAATCGAGGCCCGGACAACAAATCATATCGGTGACTGTGCCAATATTAGGTGTAGCCAGATTCAGACTGATGAGTTGTTGCCACAATGTGAACAAATCGGCTTGGTTAACGTCAGCCAGAATTAAATTCTGCCTGTGTGTACTTCGAATTTCTCCAAAACTATATTTATCAGCCAAATCTGCTACCGCATCGAGCTGAAAATCAGTCACATCACCTGGAGCAACATCAGGTGCTTTCAGGGATAAAAATACCGCACGATAACCCGCTGTTTTATGAGCTGTAGTATTAAATTTAACCCATGTTGCAAAAGCTTTATGCTCTTGTTGCTGGTCAATAAAACTAGTGTCTATATCGGCATTATTTAGATAAGCAGGAGGTGCAAACTGGGCTTTAATGGCGTTGATTCGTTCGTCACTTAATTCATTACTATCACGAAGATGCAACCACTCATTCTCGACCAAAGCTGAAAACTTAGCTAGACCGGATTCTTTAACCAAAATTTTGATACGTGCTTTATATTTGTTGTCACGACGACCAAACAGATTATAAATACGTAATATGGCTTCCAAATAAGACAGTAAATGCTTTTTCTCCAAATAGGGTTTTATCACTTGTCCTATAACCGGCGTACGACCCAAGCCACCACCAACTAATACTTTAAATCCTACCTCACCAGCATCATTTTTTACTAAATGTAAACCTATATCGTGAAATTGTGTTGCCGCTCTATCATGTACTGAACCACTGACTGCCATTTTAAACTTGCGAGGCAGGTAATCAAATTCAGGATGTAAAGTTGTCCATTGGCGAATTATTTCGCAATAAGGCCTAGGATCTTCAATCTCATCAATAGAAACACCAGCCAAATGATCTGACGTAGTGTTTCTCATGCAGTTG
>CAJAHC010000063.1 GCA_903939355.1 uncultured Methylococcaceae bacterium
CTCTGCACGAATAACTGCAAGCTCAATCAATTCCTGCTCCATCATTGCAGGTGTTTCAAAACTCATTCTACCAATCATTCCGGCACGCAGCTCAGCTAACAGAATTTTAGAGACTCTATCCATGTCAATTTGATTCCCCGAACGTAAACAACCTCTACTTTTACCTATAGCTATGAGGAAAGCTTCCTCAGATTCAGGTAATTGTTCTAGTTGAAAACGTGATTTTACAAAAAACGGGTAATGTTGTAACAAATATTCAGCAGCGAAATAAGCAATTTGCTCATGATTAATGGCTGTATCTTTAATCGCACCTGTAGTAGCAAGTCGATAACCTGTATTTTTATTTTCGAGGTTTGGCCACAATACACCTGGTGTATCCAGTAAAACAATACCATTACCTATTGCTATGCGCTGTTGCATTTTCGTAATGGCAGGTTCATTTCCAGTCTTAGCAATCATTCTACCTGCTAATATATTAATCAGTGTTGATTTACCTACATTAGGAATACCTACAATAAGCGTATTAATCAATCTCCCGCCTGGCACTTTCTCAGGTAACATTTTATGGCACAAATCTGATAATTGTCGAATTTTCTCGGGATGTTCAACGGTAACTGCCAAAGTTTTAACAGCTTGTTCCTGTTCCAAGTATATTTGCCATTGTTGAGTTATTTCTGGATCTGCAAGATCACTTTTACTCAGTATTTTAATACAAGGCTTGTCGCCTCGCAAAGTTGCCAGCATTGGGTTTTGACTACTAAACGGAATACGTGCATCCAGAACTTCGATGACAATATCTACCTGATGCAACGTTTGTTTAATCTCTTTACTGGCCTTGTGCATATGGCCCGGATACCACTGAATTAACATATATTTTTTATTGGATGAAAATAAATACTGAGAGTAAAAACATTAAACAAAAAACACACCAACTTAATGAAGGTTATTAATATAATTCAACACAGCCATTACGAAGTATTATGTTTATAATTGGTTACTTTAGCTGCCACAATACCAGATTAATACATTTAAAAGTAGGGAATTCAATATGATGAAAAAGATAACTATAAATAGTAGTTTTTACGCGTATTTATCCAGACTACGATGGATTAAACGATGGGGACTTAAGCGAAATGCTCATGATGAAAATGTAATGGAACATAGCTGGGAAGTATCTGTTATTGCTCATACTCTAGCCTTAATTAAAAATCGTTACTTCGAAGGCAACCTAGATGCCAATGCTATCGCTACTGCAGCACTCTATCATGACATTACTGAAGTAATTACCGGAGATTTACCTACTCCCATAAAATATCACTCTAGAGAAATTAATGACGCCTATAAACAAATTGAAAAGCAGGCTGAATTGGAGTTACTCGCTCTTCTTCCCATAGAATTACGTTCTGATTTTGAATTACTTATTCATCACGACAGAATGCCGGAAGAACATGTAAGAATAATCAAAGCAGCCGATAAAATATCAGCGTATCTTAAATGCCAAGCTGAATTAAAAGCCGGTAATAAAGAATTTGAAATTGCTGCTGAACAAATAGCTCTAACCATCAATGAATTTAAAGACCTAGAAGTTATATTTTTTATGCATGCTTTTGTACCTAGTTGTGCATTAACACTGGATGGTTTAATGAAAACAAATTGACTAATTTAGTGTTCATTGATTTGTTAATTTTAACGCCTAACTTTATATGGGTGGAGAACCACATATGGAGTCTCATTACTTTTCTTGTTAGAAAATAATTTCGTCAGGGCAAATGAAGGGCTGGAATAATAATGAGAAACACACCGTTAGATAAACATGAATTAATAATCACTTTGAATATTTTTCATGGAACACTCAAAAACTATTAAACCAACGATTCTACTTGTAATCATGGCGATTGCGGGCGTACACGGCCATGTATATTTCCCCATTGTATAGA
>CAJAHC010000064.1 GCA_903939355.1 uncultured Methylococcaceae bacterium
CGGTCCAAGTAAAAAAGCAATGCCTAACATTACTAAAAATCTACCTAGCGCAGCAAAAGATGCTCTAAATGCAGTAAGTAAGGACACTAAAATAAACTAGCAATAAATGACTGGCAGGGGTAGTTATCGATGAATGGGGTTACGCTGATAAAAAAATCATCCGCGTAAAAAATTAGTAGCAAGTACTTACAGATTCATGGTCTTGATTTTGCACCTATATGCCTATTAATGCGGTTATTTTGACTAAGCTGACCAACAACTGTGTAGATATTTTTTCAGCTATAAATCACTAAAAAAGATTATCCGAATAAAAAGTTATTACACAATTTGAGTAATAAGATTTACTGAATACGATTACTACTATAGCTTTCATCTATCTCACCCATTGCATTAATCAGTCGCTGTGTCTCTTTGCCACGTAATTGTTCGATGGCTTGTGTTACTTTTAAATGTGAGTAATGTTTTTCAATCATTAATACACTCGTGCCCATTTGTTTGGCTAACGTGTGTATGGGAACTTTGTCGTTAACCAGTGCCAGCGTTGCGTAAGTATGCCTCAAGCTATAAAACACTCGCTCTTTTTCAGTTAATGGATCAAATAATAAATTATGTTCAATAAGATAGTGTCGAAATAACTTTTGAAAACTGGTTGGCTTTTTCCCTGCTTTCGTTCTAAACACATAATCTTCATTACTTGTAACTGTCAGTGCTTTTAATGGATTTAAAACATCGCCCGTTATGCCATAGTTACGTTCAGCTATACGTCTTAATGCAGCAACGGTTGATTGCATACCTAACGTTTTACGTTCGCCTGTTTTGCCGGTTACTATCATCTCGCAGCTTCTATTCAAATCGTGTGTAACAATAGGCTCGCCATCTTCGTCTATGTCCATTGTTTTTGTAACAGTGGGTTGAATATTAAATTTAATTTGTCGCCACTTTAAATTCATTAGCTCAACACCTGGCCTTGCCCCTGTATTCAGCAATACTTCAACATAATCGCGTAATAGCATGCGAAGTTCTCTACTGTCTTTTGTTCGCGCCCTGTCAAACCAACTCTCAAAGTTGCCTAATACTGCCCGTATTTCATGTAATTCAAAGGCAGCATGACGTTGACCTTTTTTCCCCTTTGCTTCTAACTTAGGTCGATTCACTTCTGTTAAAAAGTTACGAATGATTGCTTCATCAAATACTCTATTCAATGCCGCATTATGTGTCAGTAAGGTACTGTGACTCGCAGCTTTACCCATGTGTTCAGTTCGCCAATTATCCAGTTCATCTAATGCTGCATAATCAATATGAGTGATACTGCGTTTACTGAAACAAGGAATGAGGTAATCATTAATGCAGCGAATGTAATCAATATAAGAGACTTTGCCTTTGCCATTCGCCATATCTTTGTTCATGCGTTCAATAGCTAATTTAGCAACGTCTTTAAATCGTCGTGTAATAACAGGGAGATTAGATTGCTTACGTATTTCCGCTTCAATCATTAAGCGTTTTGCAGCATCTTTTGCTTTAATTAAATCGTGTTGTTTAGTTGAAGTTCGTTGCCAAAGCCCGTCAACCTTAAAACGGCATTGCCAAATATTGCTACGTTCACGCTGATAAATGATAAGCGTATTTTCGAGTAAAACATGGGTGGTATTTGATGTTTTTGGCATGCCCTTAGTGTAAAACTAATGGTACAAAAGAACAATTAAAAGTGTGCAAGCGGTGTGTAAGCAAATTTCAGGCATAAAAAAAGCGATACACTTGTGTAATCGCTTGATTTTACTGACATATTTGGTGGGGCGTCCGAGGCTCGAACTCGGGACCCATGGATTAAGAGTCCACTGCTCTACCAACTGAGCTAACACCCCAAATAATTATTAATTAAACAATTACGTGATTTTTAATTCTCTTTATATTTCAAAAAAATACTTAATCTTTACTCATTATATATCATATAAAAAGGTATTAGTTACTATTCTAAAACCATAATCAATAGCACTAGCGGAA
>CAJAHC010000065.1 GCA_903939355.1 uncultured Methylococcaceae bacterium
CCTAGCCGCCTGGCTATTATGCTTCACGCTGTCGATTGATAACCTAGTTGTGACTTCATTCGTCAGCGGCCCCGACAGCACCACACTCCCAATGTTCATCTACTCGATGATCCGCAACGGCGTAACCCCAGAAATGAACGCCCTAGCGACGATTATGATGGGGGTGGTGATGGTGACGTTGATTAGCGCTACGCTCTTGTTGCCGAAGTATGTTAAGAGGAATGTTAAGTATAAGAAAGCTTGATGACTCAACCGTCATTCAAGTCATCCTGCTAGCTAAAGCTCTTTTTCTTTACCCTCTCTTTCCTTAAAAGCCACAATGGAGGACATCACCCTACCTGTAATATACCGCTGCATATGCACAGGAATGGTAAATATAAATTTCTTTTTATTTGTCAAATTCACCTCAATATTAATGTGAGAAAGCACGTCAGGATCATGCTTACCTTTACTATCACTAAAAGCCAAAATACATGAAAAAGATCGTGCATCAATACAATATCGATAAAACTCACCAGGCTTTAAATAGCTGGGTAAATTCTCATCGTATCCAATAGCTTCTTTTTTTCCAGTTTCACGAATAACAAAAATTTCTGATATACCAATCACTACAAAAGGACTTATATTAGCGACAATCAAGGCCATCCTGTCATCTTTTGGAAAAACTTTGAGCTGTATATCACATTCTATTTTATTACCCTTGTTTGAAAAATACAGACTACAAAGCACTGCTCCAATTGTGCCAATAGCAGTTGCACCATCCCAACCAATGTTACTAATGCACCAACTCACAATTTCAATCATCATAAACCTCTCCAAACGCAATCAATGCTATCTCGACAAATCATAAGACCATCTATGAATTTTCAAGACGCACCGTTTTTATTAGCACCTCAACCAACCGATAAACCGTAGCCCCATGACCCCTCGGCCAATCCTTACACTTAGGACTATCCTTTTGCCTCGCATTGCGCATCGCATCGTGCACATGGGCCTTTAACTTCTGTAACTCACGCAGACTTAAGCTTTTATCATAACCAGGCAAATATTTTTTAAGCTGCTTGAAAATATACTGCGAAGAAATGCCATTTTTTGGCTTCTCAAAATGTAACAGCAACCAATATTCAAAGTGAGGATTACTTAGCGCAAGACCGCGATTTGAGGCCTCACCTGCCCAATCATGCAGGGGCTTAATTTGCTCATGCTTCCACTCATCTTTATCGATCACGAGCCAATGCTGATCACCCTCGCGAGATCCCTCTTTTTCTAAATACTTCATCATGCGCTTCAAAACATCGCTCGGGGCATTTTTGGTTTTATGCGTTAGTATTTTGATCTGAATATTATCATTAGAAAAATGATCAAAGTACGCAGGCTCAGTAACAGCACCCTCGGTAGAAATCACAAAAACCTTGCGATAGGAGCGAGTCCCTACTTTACGCTTAAACCTTGACGCACCCATCCATCATCCTTAATTAAACCACAGCAGAATCCAACTGAATTTTAGGAACACCACCCAAACGCCCCTGCTGATAACTTTTACGAATATCTTTATCATTACGCACTTCTTTATACTCACCAAAAGAAATCAAAGAGG